>CAIMLG010000046.1 GCA_903842235.1 uncultured Verrucomicrobia subdivision 3 bacterium | reverse complement strand
TATTGGGTTCGGCCAAAAACGCGCTGTCCAACGCCCCGTCAAACCGGTCTGAGTCCATCGCCCAGGGATGGAGATAGCGCCAGGTCACCCTATCGGCCAGCCGCAGGGCCAGCGTGGCATTGGTCCCGCGCGCCGGATCGTTCTTAAAGGTGAAATAATAATCCAAAAGAAAGGACGAGCTGAGCGTACCGCCAATGGCAAAAGGCGAGGAGGGCACATCGGCAAATTCATTGCGGCTCCAGACAGAATGTTTGGCCCAATTGAACAACTGGTCGATCGCGGTCAGGTAAGAGGCATCGGTTTGGCCGTGGCGCTGGTCGTATCGGTAGAGCTCAACGAGCACCCGGGCGGCGAACCACCCCTCGGACTCATGCAGCGTGGTCACCGGGTCGCCGCCCCAATCGCTGCGCCAGGCGCCCGACAGCGGCTTTTGCCAGTAGAGACAGGTCTCGCCCCCGGCGGTGAAGGTCTGCGCGTAATTGGTGAGCAACTGATCGATTTGACTGCGAGCGTGGTTGATCGTCGCCGTATCGCCCAGGTGCGCCGCGTTATCAATCGGCATCTCGACATGCCCGTTCCAGCCGTAGAGCAGAACGGTTCCCGCGTTGTAAAAATTGGTTTCCGATCCCGGCCCAAAGAGGGTTGTGCTGATGGGTGCGGAGAAATTGTTCAATGAGGCCTGGCCAGGAATCCAGCCCAAGTCATTCATGGCGGGCACCTCTGGCAGCGCGTTGGTATAACGCTCAAACAACCGGGTTTGGAACCGCTCGTTGGGATCCTCGGTCGCAGGCAGGGCGGTATCAATTTCCAGCGTGAACCGGGAGGCCAGCACTTCGCCCCCCGCCGGAAAGACCTGTTGTCCGTAGCGCAATCCGCCATACGGATAGGCCAGCGTGACAAAATTAGTCAGCCCCATCTGCTGCCAGCAATATCCGGTGGCGATGTAGCGTTCCGACTGGTCGGTCGCCCGCGCGTCCTGAAAATCATAGCCCACGTAGAGGCTGCCCTCCGGATCCCACAGGCCGACCATCGGGATGGCGTGCGCCCCCAGCGGGCAGAGAATACTCCAATTGCGATTCCACAAGCAGGAAATTTCCGGGGCGCCCACGTGCCAGTCCTGCAAGAGCGGGAAGGGATCGGCCAGGGGCGTGGCATTCAACCAGCCCCGGTGATGCCAGACCTGGGCCGTGGGCATCGCGCACACCAGGAAATGGAAGGGCGCGGGCCCGTCCGGGAACATCGCCAGCCACCGGTTGGTATTGAAAACGCGCAACGTCAGCTTGAAAGCGACCACCGGTTCCCACGTGGCGGGATTTGTGGAACCGGCCTGCGGCAGGCTGACGCTGACAAAATCATCCGCGGCAAAAGTGACCGCGGCAGGATCTTTGGTGTGAAGACCGGAAAAAAAAAGCCCCCCCGCCGTATTGGAGACGACATCGGCCTGGATCGCATTGCCGGCCGCCAGCCGGACTGGCGCGACGACGACTCCATTGGCCAGAACATTAAACCCTGAATTGCCGGCTGGCTGGAGCGTGAACACCGTCGCCCCGCGGGCTGTTAATGCAGCGCAGGCAAGCAAGAAAGCTGCTAAAATTCCACGTCTCATAAACATCATAGTGGTTTCGAACTCAACTGCCGGTATCCAACCCAAAGCCGCCGGAAAATGGCGGACAATTTGCTGAGGCAAAATGCCGGAAAATCCTAACTCCGAAGGAGTTACAGAAAATAGCCGGGG
>CAIMLG010000045.1 GCA_903842235.1 uncultured Verrucomicrobia subdivision 3 bacterium | reverse complement strand
GTGAGGCGGCGGATGGCGGCCTTGAGCACGGCGGGCTCGATCGGCTTCTCTTCGAGCACGAGGCCGGCGATTTCGTCGTCCTTGTTAGAGACGGCGTCAATCAATTCCGCGAGCGCGGCTTCGGCACGCGCCTTGTGTTCGGCGGGAATTTCTTTGACTTCATAGACCAAGCCTTCGGTGGTCAGATCGCCCTCGCCCCAGAGGACCGCCTTCTGGTTCACCACGTCAATGACGCCGGCAAACGCTTCTTCCGCGCCGATGGGCAGGAAGATCGGGAACGCATACGCCTTGAGCTTGGTGCGCATGTCGTTCAGCGCGTTTTCAAAATTCGCGCCCATCCGGTCCATCTTGTTGACAAACGCGATGCGCGGGACGTTATACTTGGTGGCCTGCCGCCAGACGGTTTCGGATTGCGGTTGCACGCCGGCGACACCGCAGAACACGGCGACCGCGCCGTCGAGCACGCGCATGGAACGCTCCACCTCGGCGGTAAAATCCACGTGACCGGGCGTGTCAATGATGTTGATACGGTGCGGGACGTTGTTGAACGCCTTGTAAATCGCGTCTTCGCCCGGCTTGACGGTTTTCTGCGTCCAGAAACAAGTGACGGCGGCCGAGGTGATCGTGATGCCGCGTTCCTTCTCCTGCTCCATCCAGTCGGTCACCGTGTTGCCGTCATCCACGTCACCGATCTTGTGAATCAGGCCGGTATAAAAGAGAATCCGTTCGGTCGTCGTGGTCTTGCCAGCGTCAATGTGCGCGGCAATGCCGATGTTGCGGGTGCGTTCCAGGGTATATTCGCGGTTCGGCGAATTGGGGGATTTAACTTCAGCGCTCATAAAATTTCAAAATTCAATTAAACTCAATCTGGTCGGGGAACAAAAAAACGCCCCGGCGGTTTCCGTCGGGGCGTTTTGAGAAAACAGACTACCAACGGAAGTGCGCGAAGGCTTTGTTGGCCTGCGCCATCTTGTGCACTTCGTCCCGCTTGCGGATGGCGTTCCCCTGCCCCTGATAGGCTTCGAGGATCTCCGTCGCCAGGGCGGCCTTCATCGGCATGCCTTTTTTGGCGTCCGCGAAATCCACGATCCAGCGCAACGCGAGCGCGTTCTGGCGCTCCATGGGAATTTCCAGCGGCACCTGATAGGTGGCGCCGCCGACGCGGCGGGCCTTGGTCTCGATGCGGGGCTTGGCGTTATCCACCGCACGCTGCAAAATTTCAATCGGGTTGCTGGCGGGGTTCTTTTCCGAAATGGTGTCAAAGGCACCATAAACGATGCGTTGAGCCGTGCTCTTCTTGCCGGAAACCATCACGGTATTGACGAGGCGGGCAACCAGCGTGTTCTGGAATTTGCCGTCCTTGGCCAGGGGCCGTTTGGTAGCTTGACGTCTGCGAGACATAGGTTCGTTAAAAAATTAGAAAGTTAATGGGTTGAACCGGTTATTTCGCGGCGGGTTTGGCAGCTTTGGGACGCTTCACGCCATACTTGGAGCGGCTCACGCGGCGCTTCTCCACGCCGGCGGCATCGAGGGTGCCGCGAACAATATGATAGCGCACACCCGGCAAATCCTTCACACGGCCACCGCGCACGAGCACGATGCTATGTTCCTGCAAATTGTGCCCTTCATCGGGGATATAAGCGATCACCTCATAACCGTTGGTGAGGCGAACCTTGGCCACCTTGCGCATCGCAGAGTTCGGCTTCTTCGGCGTGCGGGTCATCACCTGAATACAAACCCCACGACGAAACGGGGAGTTCTCCAAGGCGGGAGACTTGGACTTGTAGTTGACTTTATTGCGGCCCTTGCGGACCAATTGATTGATTGTCGGCATTTGCGTTAAAAATTCGTAAACCCACGGCGTTCTCTTTTAGAGAAACGGAACGCGCATTGTAGCAAGGCCCCCCTGAGTGGCAACAAAAATTTCCACCTTTTTCGATTTGGCAGCCAAGCCCGGGCAAACCGCGCCGGGCGCAAGGGGAGAGAGCCGCCCGGGGCGACCAGCAACCCCGTTTCCCCACCTGCGCATCAACGAGTAATTCATCGACCGGAACTACTTAAGAAATTCCACCTTGGAGCTCAATTCCGGCGTCAGGAATTTGTCCGGGTTACAGATCTGCACCTTGATCTGCAGGGTGCCCTTGGCGCGATTGGCTTCCGGGGCGATTTCCGCCACATACCCCGCGTAAACTTTGTCCAAGTAAGCTTCCGGGCTGACGCGGCATTTCTGGCGCAGGGAAATTTTTGACAGGTCGGCTTCGTTCACATCAATCTCCACCTGTAAATCCTGCAAGTCCGCCACGGCGATCAAGGCGGTGCTGGGCCCGCGCGGGCCGCCGAAACTCTGCGGGGCGACCAGTTCATTGGGATCCACCAATTTTTCCAGCACCACGCCATTGATGGGCGAGCGGATGGTGCACCAGTTCACATAAGTCTGAGCCAGATCGCGCACTCCTTCGACTTCTTTGAGCGCCGCCCGGGCCAGGTCCAGACCGATCCGCGCATTATCCTGCGCCTCTTGCGAGGCGCTGGCTGTCTGGATCAATTGATTCACGCGGGCCAAGTCCAATTCCGACTTTTGCAAAGCCGCCCGGGCATTTGCCACGGCGCCTTCAGCCTGATGCAAACGCGCCTGGTATTCGGCATCGTCCAACAACACCACCACCTGACCATTCGTCACGGCGTCGCCTTTTTTCACGCCAATCCACGTCACCACGCCCATAAAGCGCGGGCTAAGTTCGATGCGCTCCCGGTTAATGATGTAGCCACTGACCACCAGCGCGGCATCGTCCACCTTGGCGGCCGCCGAAGAATTGGTGGCAACGCCAGCATCCGCCGCGGCAGCCGTAGTCGTCACGAGTTTGCCGCCTGACTTCACCACGCGCGTTTCGCTCCCCCTTTTGGGCCGCGCATAATAAATCGCCGCCAGCGTAACGGCGATCACCACAATGACAATCAGCCAAAGCACGCCCGTTGGACGTCGCTTTTGACCCCGATCAATTTGCAATTCCTTCAATTTGTCTGCATTCATAAAATTCGTTTTAGCTTCCAGCGGATTTCCGCCAAATCTCAAATGGACTTTAGCGCGTCGATCACCGGCAAGCGAGCGGCGCGAATCGCCGGCAACAGCGTGCCAATCAAGCCCACGGCCACGGCAAAACCCAGGCCCTCGGCCACGAACTTCGGCGTCACGCGAAATTCAAAGACAATTTCGCTGAAGGTTTCAAAGCCCATCGTGGCCGTGGTGTAGCCGTTCCAATAAAATGCAAGGGCACAGCCAATCATGCCGCCAAAAAAGGCCAGAAACGCGCCCTCCACCAACAACGCGGTCACCACGGCGCGCCGGCGGAAGCCCAGCACGCGCAGCGTGCCGATCTCACGCGTGCGCGCGCCGACGGCGGCATACATCGTATTCATCGCGGCAAAGACCGCGCCGACCGACATCATCACGGCCAAAAAGCCACCCAGCCATTTGATCGGGGCGGCGGTCATCGTCTGCTTGCGATAATACTCGACCTCCTTTTCCACTTTCAACTTGAAGCGCCGATCCGTTTCAATACGCTGGATCAAGCGCTCCCCGGCCGCCTCATCCACCGGACGGACTAAAAAACTGGAATACATATCCCGGTCAAAGGTGGAACGGCATTCGTCCGCATCCAGCCAGCACTCAGAATCAAACGCGCTGCCACCCGCCGCCAGCCAGCCCACCACAGTGAACTGCCCGCTGCCCGTGTGAACGGTATCGCCGAGGTCAAAATGGTCAAAGCGCTTCGCCAGCTTGGCGGAAACGACGAGCTCGCGCTTGCCCGGCACAAACCAGCGACCCGCCACGAGGCCCACCTGCGGGCGCAGTTCAATACCGCGCGGCGTAACGCCGCGCAGCAGCACATTCGCCTCCCCGCCGCGCTCACGGCGCGGCAGATTCACCAGTGCCAGCACGTCAGCGGAGATGATCGGCTCACCCTTTTCGTTGCGGGCGATTTCCTCAAAATAGCGGATCTCCGTCAGCGTCTGGCGCGTGATCAAACTGGCGGATTCAGCCGTGGAACCCTTGCGCACGACAAGGAGGTTGCGCGGATCGCCGGTGTTGGCACTGCTCCGCTCGATGCCCGCCGCGAGCGATTGCAGCAGGACAAACACAAACACCACGAGCGCGATGCCCAGCACCGTGGCCAGGGTCGAACGCCAGCGAACGAGCGCATTGCGGAGGCTGTAATTGATGGGCAGCGCCATGTCAGTCGAGAGTTTTGAGCCCTTGCACCACGCTGGTGCGGGCCACGTTAATCATGGGCAACGCGGCCGCCAGCAGGCCCAACGACGCCGCCACCGCAAACGCCAGCCCCATCATTTGCGGGGTGACTTCAAAGACAAGAAACAGGCCGTTGGTAAGCTGGTTGATGTTTATATTATGGAATAACACCCAAGCCCCGCCGGCGCCCACGAGGGCGCCCAGCATTGCCAGCCCGAAACTTTCCGCCAGGATCAGCACGAACAAATCCCGCCGCCGAAAACCGATAGCCTTGAGGATGGCCAATTCCCGAAACCGCTCGCGAATAGCCATGCTCATGGTGCTGACGGTCACCAGAATCAAAGCGAACACCACCACGATGCTGATACCGCTGATGAGCGTCTTAATGTTCGCCCACATGGAAACGAAGCCGAGCACGAAGGCGCGTTCCGACTCCGCGCGCACCTCGGCGCTGGTATTGGCAAAGGCTTGATTGATACGGTCCGTCACCTGCGGCGCCTCGGCAATCGAAGCCGCGCGCACCCACCACGTGCCCACGACGCCGGGGTTTCCCAATAATTCGTCGAGATACTTCTGATGAAACATCACATTCCGATCATCCGCCGTGCCGTGATAGATGCCTGCCACGCGCAAGTCCAGATCACAAGGATAAAACTGGCCGGTGAATTGCAGCCGGTCCCCGATCTTCATGCCGTAACGGTCCGCCGTCAATTTGCCAACGATACAAGAGGTGCGGTCTGCTTTCCAAGCCTCCAGTTGTTCCGGAGGCACCTTGGCATCGGCAATCAGGGGCTGGGCCCGCTGCGGGTCAATGGCGAATTGCGCAAAGCTGGTAAATTTCTCATCTCCCTTGTAAAGCCCGCCAAAGAAGCTGAACGGCGACACGGCCGCCACGCCGGGAATCCGTTCAAGGGTTTGCAATTGCCGCGCCGGCAGAGGTTGAGCGAGAGAAACTTTGCTCCGCACAATGATGCGCAGACTGGAGCCCTCGTCGTCGATCGGATTGGTCAGCTCGCGCAAGGCGACTTGCAGCATGACGAGCAGAAACAAGCTCACTGCCACGCTCAAGACAGAAAGCGTGGCGCGCCGCTTATTGCGCACGGCATTTTTTAGAATGAACGTGGGCAGGGTCATTTCACTTGGTCAACTCGCCCTTCTCCAGATGAATCTGCCGGGAACCGAAAGCGGCCGCCTTGGGGTCATGCGTAACCATGATGACCGTCTTGCCCGCATCCTGGCTCAAGGCGCGCAAAACGCCTAGCACCTCCTGTGCCGAGTGAGAATCAAGATTGCCGGTCGGCTCATCCGCCACAACTAGGGCAGGATCCGTGACCAGCGCGCGAGCAATGGCGACGCGTTGTTCCTGGCCGCCAGAAAGCTGCTTGGGCAAATGCTTGGCGCGATCGGCCAAACCCACCAGTTCGAGCGCCGTTTCGACCTGCCGACGGCGCGCGCGGCGCGTGAGCCGCGTGAGCAGGAGCGGCAGTTCGACATTTTCAAACGCGGTCAACACCGGGATCAAATTGAACGTTTGGAAAACGAACCCGACGTTTTGATTCCGCCAGTCGGCCAACTGCGATTCGTTGAGCCGCGCGACATCAATGCCCTGCACATGGCATTCGCCGCTCGTGGGCCGGTCAATCCCCGCGATGATATGCAGCACGGTGGATATGCCCGATCCGCTCGGCCCCAACAACGCCAGAAACTCGCCCGCCGCAATGTCGAGCGAGATGTTGTCCAGCGCCGTGACATTGATTTCCCCCTGGAGATAAATCTTCGACAGGTTGCGGATGGTGACGATATTGTCGGGGGCAGCCATGGCCGGAAATCATTAGGCAAATGGCAGGTAAAAGCAAACCGAACCTCATGTGACCAAAGTCATCCCCATCTGGCCAGAGCATGACCAAAGTCACCTTGCGCCGGCTGAATGACGAACTCGCTTCGTCCATGAAAAAGGGTGCCCGATTTTTCAATCGGGCACCCATTTGATTATTTGATTACCGGGTTAAGCGAAGAGCGGATTTTCCGCTTCCGGTGCGGCTTCGGGTTCCGGCTCGTCGGACACTTCCACCAACGGCTTGAGCTTGACCTTGCGGTGCAGGTCAAAGCCGGTGCCCGCTGGAATGATATGGCCCATGATGACGTTTTCCTTGAAGCCACGCAGACTGTCGATCTTGGAACGCGTCGCGGCCTCAGTGAGCACGCGGGTCGTGTCTTGGAAGGATGCAGCGCTGAGAAAACTGTCGGTTTCCAGCGATGCCTTGGTGATGCCCAGTAATACGGGCATGGCTTCAGCTGGCTTACCACCCTTCTTCTCGACATTTTCGTTTTCGGCTTCGAATTCCAGTTTATCCACCTGTTCGCCCCAGAGGAATTGCGTGTCGCCGGTTTCGGTAACGCGCACCTTGCGGAGCATCTGGCGAACAATGATCTCGATGTGCTTGTCGTTGATCGTCACGCCTTGGAGCCGATAAACTTCCTGCACTTCGCTGACCAAGTGTTCCTGCAATTCCTGCGGGCCGCAGACGTCGAGAATCTCGTGCGGATCCATCGGGCCTTCGGTGAGCTGCTGGCCTTTCTTGACCAAGTCGCCTTTGAAGACAATGACGTGCTTGCCGATCGGAATAAGGTGCTCTTCCTGCAATTGCGTCTGCGGATCGGTGATGAGCACGCAGCGTTTGCCGCGCACGCTCGGACCGAAGTCCGCGATGCCGTCAATCTTGGAGATTTCCGACGCGTCTTTCGGACGGCGCGCTTCGAACAATTCCGCCACACGCGGCAGACCGCC
>CAIMLG010000044.1 GCA_903842235.1 uncultured Verrucomicrobia subdivision 3 bacterium | reverse complement strand
GGATGCCCCCGTCTCCCGGGAACCGGTGTGGTATGAGGGGCCGAATTTTGGCACCGCTTTTTATTATGAACCGGAGAACGACACGCTGTTTTTCTACGGCGGGTTCCATGATTACTACATCGGTATGATGCGGGTGCAGCACTTTTCCCAATCCACGTTGTTTCACGCGTCAACCCCCGTCAAGCGCGACGGGCCGACTGCCGCCCGTTAGGCCACCAAATGAAAGCGCGCGCCTTTCATTCCCAGGCTTGGCTATTGGGTTGCCAAACCAACTTGGTGGCTACGAGTGACAGCGTATTCGTGGATGTATCGATGGCGGGCGAACCACCGGTAAATTTTTAGGATCCTGCCCACACCGTATTAATCGGCCGCTAACCCAAGGCTGTAATTTGGGTGGTTACCTGAGATGCGAAGCTGGCTGTTTCCTATCAAGCCCGCTAGAAAGGGGTTCTAGCTTCCGCGGTTAAGGCTGGAATGGGAGAAAATCCCGAGGCGAAACCCATTGCGAACCAATGCGCGGGTTCGTTTTTTACCTCTGCGCCGCCGTTTCCAGCCTTCCCCTTCCGGGTGAACCGGCGAATGTTTGTCAGGGCTGGTTATTCGTGTCCATCCGCGGTTGAACTGCGGTTTTTAGGATTAATTAGGTCCATCAGCACGAAATATGGAGATGGTGTTTTTGGCCAACAATCTGGCCTGAAGCGCCGCCAGCATTGTCGAGATATATCGTTGCCGCTGGCAGCGTGAAACGGCCGCGTGAAACTTCTTTTGGCGCCCGCCGGTTTGGTTTAAGGTTGGCCCGTGCCTGCTGAATCCCGTAAATCTGCTCCGTCTTTGGCCCGCATTCTGGTGGTGGATGATGATCCCGGCCAGCGCAGTCTGCTGGATTCCTTTCTGCAGAGTCAGGGGTTTGCCACCACGCTGGCCGATTCGGGCGAGCGCGCCCTGGCGTTGCTCCAGCAGGAAAAATTCGCCTTGATGATTTCCGATGTGCGGATGACCGGCCTCTCCGGGCTGGAAACGTTGCGCCGGCTCCGCGCACAGAATTTCACGCTGCCCGTGCTCCTCGTCACCGCCTATGCCGACATCCGCGATGCCGTGGTGGCCATGCGCGATGGCGCCTTGAATTATCTGGCCAAGCCGATTGATCTGGAGGAGCTCCTGGGCCTGGTCCGGCAGGCGGCGGGCATGGCGCCGGCCTCCCCGCTGCGGCTGGGGCCGGACCATGTTCTGCCGCCGCACGTGGTGGTCAAAAGTCGGCTCATGGCGGCGTTGTTCCAGCAAATTGCTCTGATCGCACGGTCGGAAACCCGCGTGTTCATCACCGGCGAGAGCGGGGTGGGCAAGGAAGTGGTGGCGGATGTTATTCATGCCTGGAGTGGGCGCGCCTCGGGGCCGCTCATCAAGGTCAACTGCGCCGCCATTCCCGAGACGCTGCTGGAAAGCGAATTGTTCGGCCATGAGAAGGGTTCCTTCACCGGCGCCACCACCCAGCGCATCGGGCGCTTTGAGGAGGCGGACCGGGGCACGGTTTTCCTCGATGAAATCGCCGAGATGTCGCCCGCGCTGCAGGCCCGGCTGCTGCGCGTGACGCAGAATGGCCGGTTCCAGCGGGTGGGCTCGAACCGCGAAATTCAGACTGGGGCCCGCGTGCTCGCCGCCAGCAATCGCAATCTGGAGGAGGAAGTGAAGGCGGGCCGGTTTCGCGAGGACTTATATTACCGTCTGAACGTGGTGGAATTGGATGTGCCGCCGTTGCGGGAGCGGCGCGAGGATGTTTTGCCGCTGGCCAATCGCTTTCTGGGCGAGTTTGCCCGGGGCCACGCCCAGCTTTCGGCGGCCACGGCGGCGGTGCTGGGCAATTATTCCTGGCCCGGCAATGTGCGCGAGCTGCGGAACGTCATGGAGCGCGCCGTGCTGCTCGCGCGCGGCGAGATGATTTTGCCGGAGCACCTGCCGGCGCGCCTGGGCCCGGCGTCGCCGGAAGCTGCGCTGGCCGCGGATTCGCCGCAGTTGGAAGCCATCGAGCGGGAGGCAATCTTTGGCGCGCTCCGCCAGCATCAATTCAACCGCACGGAAACCGCCAAAGCCATCGGCATCAGCCGGCGCACGCTGCTCTACAAGCTCCAGCGCTACCGGAGCCAGGGCTTTGCCGTGGAGTAGCGGCGCGGCCGGCCGGAACCGGCAGGGCCCTCCGAAGCTGCTGGGGGCGAATGGTTAACGGGCTTCCCTGGATGTCGTGAATGGTCCATGGCGTTGCAAGGTTGGCCGCTCCGGCTGGTCAACTTTGCCGGCGGGCGTTGCTCCCCGCCGGGGACCGGGAAATTTAGTTCGGCCACCGGAAAAGAGGCTTGTAAATCGGTGGCGCGGGAAGAAAACTACCTCTCCCCCCGCTGGTCGCCGGTTAGAGACCCGGGGGGAATCCTAGTCTATGTCATTTCCATTCAAACCGTTTTGTTTGCGCGGAGCGAAATTAAACCGGAGTTTTGGGCTGGGCCTGCTCGTCGCTCTGCTGACGCTCTCGCCTGGCGCCGCGGAAGCGGCGGCTCCCGGGGTCCAAAAAAGATTTCTCGCCCCGCGCCTTTACCCCGGCAACACGGGCATCCTTCCCGTTCAGTCCATTGACGATGCGGCATGGATCTGGCATCCGGATTTTGGCAATCCGGCCGCTCCGGCGCATGCCGAATTTTTTGCCGGTGGCTGGCGCGCGCCCGTCTTCCTGCGGTTTCGCCGGCAGTTTGAGGTCGCCGCCTCGCCGCTTCGCCTGCACGTGAGCGCCGACGAACGCTTTGAATTGTTTTTGGACGGTCAGCGCATCGCGCGCGGCCCGGACCGGTCGGATGTGGAGCACTGGACTTATTCCACCTACGAACTCCAGCTCTCGCCCGGGAAACATCAGCTCGCGGCGTTGGTCTGGAGCATCGGCCCGCATCAGCCTGCGGCCCAGCTTACGTGGCGGGGCGGATTCGTGCTCCAGGCCGAGGGCGAATATGATCGGCAACTGACCACCGGCAAAGCGGCGTGGGAGGTGGCCAAACTCGACGGTTTTGATTTCACCCCGGGCGTGGTATTTGTCGGGGCGCAATTGACCGCGCGGGATTGCGGACCGCAATGGAAAGAGGGAACCTACGTCCCGGCCATTGTCATCCGCGCCCCGCTCAACCCCGGCAATCAATGGGGCGAGCCCGCCGCCGGCTGGAAACTGTATCCCACCACGCTGCCCGATCAATTGGACCGGGAGATCACCGCGGGTCGGGCGGTGGCGCTGGGCCGCGGACCGCTGGGCCCGGAGTCTCCCGTTCCGGCGGAATCCGCGCGGCACCCGGATTTGCCGCAGTGGCAGACGGTCATTGCTGGCCAAGGGCAGATCGTCCTCCCGGCCAATTCAGAGCGGTTTCTGCTTTGGGACCTCGGCAATTATCATTGTGCCTATCCACTGTGCGAAGTCAGTGGCGGCGCCGGCGCCATATTAACTTGGGGTTGGGCGGAATCCCTCTACCTGCCCAAATCCGATGCCAAGGGTCAGCGCGATGAGTTTATTGGCAAAACTTTTCACGGCCTGACTGACACTTTTCTCCCCGGCGGCGGCTCCCGTCAGAAATTCAGCACGCTCTGGTGGCGCGCCGGCCGCTGGTGTCTGATTTCAATCAAGACGGGGAGCGAACCGCTGACCCTTCATCGGCTGGCGCTTAACGAGAGCCGGTATCCGGTGGAAAATGAAAGCCGCTTTGACGCTGGCGATCCGGCCCTCCCGGGCGTTATCAACCTGGCCGTGCGCGGGATGCAGATGTGCATGCACGAAACCTACATGGATTGCCCCTATTACGAGCAACTGCAATATGACGGCGACACCCGGTTGGAATTGCTCTCCACTTATGCGATGACCCGGGACGACCGGCTGGCTCGGCGCGCTATTGAATTGTTCGATTTCTCCCGTCGGAACGGCGGTTTTGTGAATGAACGGTTTCCCTCCTATTTGCCGCAGTATTCCTGCACCTTCTCCTTGATTTGGGCGCTCATGCTGAATGATTACGCCAGCTGGCGGAACGATCCGGCCTTTGTAAAAGCGCACGCCCTCGGCCTGCGCGCCATGCTGGATCAGTTTGAACCGTATCTGAACGCCGATGGCTTGCTGGAGCATTTGCCCGGCTGGTCGTTTGTGGACTGGGTGCCGCAATGGAGCAACGGCAATGCGCCCGACGGCGCGCCCGGCGTTTCCGCCGTCAACAATCTGCTCTACGTCTATGCCCTGCAAAAATCCGCCCAGGTGGAGGATTATTTGGGCGAACCCTTGCTGGCCCAGCGCTGGCGGGCCAAGGCGGCGCGCGCAGCGGCGGCGGTGCGCGCCCAATTCTGGGACGAAAAGCGCGGGCTGATGGCGGACAATCTGGCCCACACGGAATTCAGCGAGCACGGCCAATGTCTGGCGCTGCTCACGGACACCCTGACCGGGAAGCCGGCGCAGCGCTGCTTCGGACAATTGTTGGCGGCACCGGATCTCAAGCGCGCGACGATTTATTTCAGTTTTTACCTGATGGAAACCTGGCAAAAATTCGGGCGCGGCGACCTGATCGTGGATCGGATGAGTTTTTGGAAAGACCTGGTTAAACAAGGGCTCAAGACGCCGGTGGAAGAGCCGGGCAATACCCGTTCGGATTGCCATGCCTGGGGCAGCCACCCGCTGTTTGACTTGCCAGCCAGCGTGGCCGGAATTCGTCCGGCCGCGCTGGGTTTCCGCACGGTCCGCATTGCGCCCCAGCCGGGGAAATTGCCGCAGCTCGTCAGCCGCACGCCGCATCCGGAAGGATTCATCAACCTCGACCTCCACTTCGCGGACGGCCACTGTCGCGGCACCGTCGAGTTGCCGCCAGGCATTCCGGGCATTTTCGTCTGGCACAACCACGAACATAAACTGACCGGCGGCCTCAATCGGATCGCTTTTTAAGGGAACGCTGTCGTTCTCGCCGCCAACGCCGGACCGAGTTCCCGGACTTCCCGACTTATGGCCGATGCATGCGCTAGAACCGGGTCGGCGCGGTGGCGTTGGTATCGTGAAAGGAGGATGAGCCCTCCGCTCCCAAAACCATGTTCGGTTTGGGGCCGTCAAAACGACCAATCCCCGTGGCCCCCGCTGCTGCGCCCGGGTCGCCCCGCCTTGGTTATGACTTTTCATTTGCGGGAAATGCTTTAGATTGGCCGGAATGGTTCTGGTTCTGGACAACTACGATTCGTTCACCTACAACCTCGTGCAGTATCTGGGCGAGTTGGGGGCGGACCTGCAGGTGCGCCGCAACGACGAGATTTCGCTCGAGCAAATCCGCGCGCTGAAGCCGGAGCGCATCCTCGTTTCGCCCGGGCCCTGTTCGCCGCGCGAGGCGGGCCTGTCCAATGACGTGATCCGCACCTTCAGCGCGGAAGGCATTCCCATCTTGGGCGTCTGCCTCGGCCATCAGTGCATCGGCCACACGTTCGGCGCGGCAGTGGTGGTGAATTACCGGATGATGCACGGCAAGGTCTCGCCGATTAAGCACAACGGAAAAGATCTGTTCGCCGGCATGCCTAATCCCTTTCTCGCCACGCGGTATCATTCGCTGGTCATCCAGCGCGCGACCATGCCCGCCTGCCTCGAGCTCACGGCGGAGACGGACGAGGGCGAAATCATGGGGGTGAAACATCGGACGCTGCCGGTCTGGGGCGTGCAATTTCATCCGGAAAGTATTTTGACCGAGAGCGGCCGGACCCTTCTGAAAAATTTTCTAAAGTTGAAATAAGCCATGAACATTTTCTTGCTCAAATCCAAAATCCACCGCGCCACGGTCACGGGCGGGGACGTGAATTACGAGGGCAGCCTGACGATTTCGGCCGATTTGATGGAGCAATGCGGGCTGCAGGAGTATGAAAAAATCCTCTGCGGCAACATGGCCAACGGCCATCGCTGGGAAACCTATGTCATCCAGGGCCAGCGCGGCGCCGGCGAAATCATCCTGAACGGCGCGGTGGCGCATCTCGGCAAAAAAGGCGACGTGCTGACGATCATGAACTTTGCCGCCGTGAGCCAGAAGCAGGCCAAGAGCTGGAAGCCCCGGGTCATCGTGCTGGGCAAGGGCAATCTAATCGTGTCCCGGCGAGGGATTTGATTTGGGGGGATCGCCCGGGGCCTTTCGCATGAAAATCGAAACCCTCCTGACGCCGGCGGAATGGCCGGCCCTGGCCGGCCGCGACCTGGGCGGAACCGCGTGCGTGGTGCTGGATGTTCTGCGTGCCACCAGCACGTTTGTCACCGCGCTGCATCACGGGGCCAAGGCGATTATTCCGGTGGCGGAAATCTCCGAGGCCCTCGCGCTCCGCCGACAGCAGCCGGAGCTTTTACTCGCCGGGGAACGAGGCGGGGGGCGCATTTCCGCAGCGCTGGCGGGAGGAATTGATTTTGATTTCGGCAATTCGCCCCGCGAATTCATTTCAGCGAAAGTCCAAGGCCAAACCATTGTCGCCACCACCACCAACGGCACCCGCGCCTTGCGGTCCTGCGCGATGGCCGCCACGGTCCTGGCCGGATCCTTCTTGAATCTGTCGGCTACGGCGGCGGCGCTGCGCGGGCAGGGGAAGGTGCTGCTCATCTGCGCCGGTACGGGCTACGGGCCGGCGCTGGAAGATGTGCTGGCGGCGGGGGCGCTGGTGGCCTGGCTGGCGGCGGGCGAAAAGGGCAGTCCGACCCTGACGGATGCGTCCCGAATCGCCTGGCAAACCTTTCTCCAAAGGCCGGAGGATTTGGGGGCGGCGCTGGGCGGTTCCCAAAACGGCCGGCGGTTGCTGGCCATTCCAGAGTTGCACGACGACGTGGCGTATTGCGCGCGCCGGGATGTCTTCCCCCGGGCGGTTAAGTTGTCGCCGGACGGCCTTCTCCAGCTTGGATAAGTTTTGATCTCGGAAATAAAAAAAGACCGTCCGGGAGGACGGTCAGGGGTTTTCGCAACGGCTACTTTTTCGCCGCGGCCAGCTTGGTCTTGACGACGGCCTTTTTGCGTTTGAGGTAGGCCTTGCGGCGTTGTTTATGTTCGGCTTTATTGTATTGTTTGCCCATATGTTTCTTTACTTTGTTCGCGAGTTGCGATTTCGTGTGGGCACTATGAATTTTTACGGACGCCGATTCAACACAATTTTAACAGCAATCGCGGCGCTCCTGCTGGTGGCTGGCTGTGCCA
Source organism: uncultured Verrucomicrobia subdivision 3 bacterium (assembly GCA_903842235.1). Classification (GTDB taxonomy): domain Bacteria; phylum Verrucomicrobiota; class Verrucomicrobiia; order Limisphaerales; family UBA11358; genus UBA11358. The sequence goes on along the minus strand of CAIMLG010000044.1, from coordinate 12,333 downwards.
CGGGCAATCAAGCGGGCAAAGAGCTGGCGGTCTTGCGCGTGCACATGGAGAGCGCCGCGAATGCCGCCGGCAGCCGCCACGCGGTGGAAGTGGTGCGGCGGCAACCCGTATCGGTGACCATTGACGACGGGCCGATCCTGACCGAGGCCAATCTCATCGCCGCGCGGCTGATCGAGACGCCGGGCGGAGTTGCGGTGGAGGTGAAATTTGATGAATTGGGCACCTTGACGCTGGAACAATATTCTTCCAGCAATCCCGGAAAGCATTTCGCCATCTATGGCCAGTGGGGCGAGAAATTGAAGGATACCCGCTGGCTGGCGGCGCCGATCATTAACCGCCGCATTCCCAATGGCCTGCTTTCATTCACGCCGGACGCGACGCGCGACGAGGCTAAACTACTGGTCTTGGGCTTGAACAACGCCGCCAAAAAGGCCGGCAATGCCAAATAAAATGCTTTTCTCAGCTCTCCGCCGCGCCGCGCTCGCGGGCCTTGGCTTGATCTTTTGCGGCCACCCGCTCGGGGCGCAATCGCCCTTCCAGTTTCCCACGGCCAACCACGCGCTGTTTGAGCCGGGCAACGAATTGAAATTTTTCGCGCCCACCTCTCCGGATCGGCCGTGGACGACGGGCAGCTTTGGCTGCGTGCGCACGGACGGCTGGCAGATGCATGAGGGCCTGGATATTCGCAGCCTGCAACATGACCGCAGCGGCGAACCGACCGATCCCGTCCTGGCCACGGCGGACGGGACGGTGATGTATGTCAATGCCAAGACCGCGCTGTCGAATTACGGCAAATACATCATTATTCGCCACGTGCTGGAGGGCTTGGATGTTTATTCCGTCTATTCGCACTTGAGCGAGATCGCGCCGGGCATGGCGTATGGCAAGCCGGTCAAGGCGGGCGAACGCATAGCCACCATGGGGCGCACCTCCAACACCGGCGAAAGCATTGGGAAGGAGCGCGCCCACGTCCATTTTGAGTTGAATCTGCTGACGAACGACCGCTTTGCCGAGTGGTTCAAAAAAAACGCGCCCGGGGAACGCAACGATCACGGGGCCTGGAACGGTCAGAATCTGGCCGGTCTTGACCCGCGCGAAATCTTGCAGGCTGAGCGCGGGGGGAAATTCAGCCTGCTGAATTACCTGCGCGGCCAAACGGAACTATGCCGGGTGCTGGTGCGGGCCACCAATTTTTCCTTTTTGAAGCGCTACGCGCCCCTGGTCCTAAAAAATTCCCGGGCCGAAAAAGAAGGCGTGGCCGGTTACGAAATGGCTTTGAACTACAACGGCGTGGCCTTTGCCCTGCTGCCGCGCGCAGCCTCGGAGATCAAGGGCGCGGCAAAAATCCAGCTGCTCTCCGTCAACGAGGCGGAATACCGGGCGCATCCTTGCCGCAAATTGGTGGTGCAGCGGGGCAGCCGCTGGCAGCTCACGGACAAAGGCCAGCGCGAAGTGGGCTTGTTGGCGTATTAAAATCCGGTTGCGAATGGCGTAAAACAGCCTAGTTTCCCGTAGTCAGCCATGCGTCGCACGTTAGTCCATCAGCCAGCCACCCCAATGGTCAAATCGGGGGTGGGCGGATTTTCCTTGGTGGAGCTGCTGGTGGTCATTGCGATCGTTGGAATTTTGTCGGCGCTCCTGCTGCCGGCGCTGGCCAAGGCCAAGGCGCGGGCGGCCACCATTTCCTGCGCCAATAACCTGAAGCAGTTGGAATTTTGCTGGCATTTTTATGCCAGTGACAATAACGATGTCCTGCCGCCCAATAATTTTGTTTATTCGGTGGCCGTTGGCACCACCAACGCCCCCACGGCGCCCGTCAGTGAAGACCAAATGGCCTGGTGCAGCGGGATTGCGCCGCTGGACACCAACGAAATTTCCGCCGCGACTTCACTGCTGTTCATCTATAACACGGAGCCGAAAATCTACCATTGCCCGGCGGACCAGTCCACCGTGACGGGTTACCCGGGGATGCTCCGGAAACGCAGTTACAACATGAGCAATAGCGCGAATTGCAGCGCCGACAATCACTTCCGAAAACTCACCGAGGTGAAGGTGATCACGGATCTGTTTATTTTCATTGATACCGACCCGGATGAAATCTGGGATTCCACCTTCGGGGTGGTTCCGGAAGGCAGCTTTTGGCAGGATTATTGGATTGATGTTCCGGCGGACCGCCACCAACTGGGGGCCAACCTTTCGTTTGCGGACGGGCATGTGGAAAAATGGCGGTGGCGGGCGGCCAAGGGTGGGCATATTCCGGGCAGCCATACCACCGGCCCGGACGACCTCGTTGATCTTCGCCGGATGCAGCAGCATATCAAGGGCGCGGGCGGAAACTGACCGTTAAATCTGGGATTATCCGGAGGACAAATAATCTAGGTAGGGCGCGCCACTCCGTGCGCGCCGCCGCCTGTCAACCCACCCCTTCGGCGGGCAGAGGACGGTCCGCCCTACCCGTTTTGCCGCATTGTTTGTTATCCGGATAATCCCAATTAAACCGGCTTGGTTTGCCCGCCGTCTCCGCTTACCTTGTTCGGGTGCTGCCCGACATTAAATCCCTGACCCGCGAGGAACTGGAAGTTCAATTCAAAAAATGGCAGGAGCCGGGGTTTCGCGTGACCCAGCTGCTCGACTGGCTTTACGCCCGCCGCGCCAGCAGTTGGGACGCGATGAGCAATCTGCCCAAGTCGCTGCGCGAAAAATTGCGCGCCGGCTTCTCGCTGCAAACGCTGGCGCTGGTCAAGCAGCAGGGCGCGCCGGAGACCACGCAGAAATTTCTCTGGCGGCTGGCCGATGGCGCCCTCATCGAGAGCGTTTTGATTCCCGCCAATCCGGCGCTTTACGGCGAAGCGAGCGACCGGCACACGCTGTGCATCTCCACCCAGGTGGGCTGCGCCTATGGCTGCAAATTCTGCGCCAGCGGCCTCGAGGGCTGGAAGCGCAACCTCGAGGTGCAGGAAATCATCGAGCAAGTCCTCGCCGTGGAGCGGTGGAGCGAATCATCCTCATCATCGTCGTCATCCTCAAACTCCCCTGAAACAACGACCGCGAGGACGAAGACGCGGATGATTGATAATGTGGTGGTCATGGGCATGGGCGAACCGCTGGCGAATTACGAGCATTTGCTGAAGGCGCTCAAGATTTTAAATGCGCCATGGGGCGGCGGCATTGGCGCGCGGAAGATGACCATTTCCACCAGTGGCCTCGCGCCGCAGATCCGCAAGCTGGCCGTGGAGCCGATGCAGATTCGCCTGGCCATTTCGCTGCACGGGGCCACGGATGAAGTGCGCAACCGGATCATGCCGGTGAACAAGAAGTATCCGCTCCTGGATCTCATCGCGGCCTGCGAGGATTATCAGAAGCTCAAAGGCCGGATGATCACCTTGGAATACATTTTGATCGCCGGTATCAACGATTCGCTGGCCCAGACGCGGCCGCTGGCGATGCTGGCCAGGCGACTTTACGCCAAGGTGAACCTGATTCCCTACAACGCGGTGGAAGGTCTGCCGTGGGTGCGGCCGGCGGATGAGGTCTGCGAACGCTTCCTGGCCGCGCTGGAAAAACTGGAGGTCATTGCCACGTTGCGCCGGGAAAAAGGCGGCGACATTGACGCCGCCTGCGGCCAGTTGCGCCTGAAAACGGAACGGGAGTTGGCGGCAAAAACATAGTCGATTCCCCCCGACTTCGAGGCAAAATCTGTGCTTCATCTGGCTTGCCTCTGTGGCTAAAATGACCGCGTGATTGCTTTGCTTGATTACGGTTCCGGCAACCTCCGCAGCGTCCACAAATCGCTGCTCAAGGTGGGCGCGGACGTGCGCTTGGTGCAGCGGCCGGAGGAGATCGGCGCGGCGCGGGCGATGGTGCTGCCTGGCGTCGGCGCGTTCGATGATTGCATCCACTCGCTTCAGAAACAGGATTTGCTCGGCGCGGCCAAGGTGTTTATCCAGACCGGCAAACCGTTCCTCGGCATCTGCGTGGGCTATCAGGCGTTGTTTGAGAAGAGCGAGGAATTCAATTCCTGCGCCGCCGGCCTCGGCGTGTTTCCCGGCAAGGTCGTCCGCTTCACCGATCAGCCCGGCCTGAAAATTCCGCAGATCGGCTGGAACCAGATTGACATCGTGCAGCCGGCTTGCCCGCTCTATCGCGGCATCGCCAGCGGCAGCTACGTTTATTTCGTGCACAGCTTCTATCCGCAGCCAGTGGATGTCTCGATCGTGGCCACGCGGACGGATTATGGCGCTCCCTTTGCGTCGTCCGTCTGGCGCGACAATGTTTTTGCCACGCAATTTCACCCGGAGAAAAGCCAGAACGTGGGCCTGCAACTGCTGAAGAATTTCGTGGAGCTGGCGAAATGAGGTGGCCGGCAACGGCCGCCGCCCCCGGCTCTCAATAGAGCAGCACGGAACGGTAGAAGCGTTTTTGCGCGGCATCTTCCGGCGGGATGGTCACGCTGAAGCCGCCTTGCACCGGATAATTGGTGCTTAAAATCTCCCAATGGATCAGGTCGGTGGAAGTTTCCAGCGCATAGGCATAAATGTCTGACCCGGAAAAGCGGATCTTCAATCCGTCCCCGGGCTGGGTTACCGCCCCCACGGAATCCGGTCGCAGACGCGGGAGCAACTGCGCCGGGATGGCCTCGTAAGCTTCGTCTGAAATGGCGTATTGGGTTTGAAGTGGATTGCTTGTATTCAGCCAGGGTGAACTCTCGGTCAATGCCGGGGTTCGTAAAAGATCGCCCACGGATTCGAAGCGCTGGGCTGGCAGAGCGGTTCGGGTTTCGTAAAGGGCATTGGCGATCTGTTCCGCCTGTGGCGAGTCGGCTGCCATTGGCACCGAAACGAATAATGGCTGGGACCGGTAGCCTAAGAAATCGGGAGCGGCATTGGTCAAAACCAAGATGCCGGCCAGGGCGTTTTTCGAGTCGGCTGGGTCGGGGCTATTGACTGATAACAGTTGCGTTGGATCGTTGGTGCTCAACAGCGGCAGGAGCAGGCTGACGAGGTTCCAGTCATTGATGGGCGCAGTTTGCTGGGCATCACCGCTATCTGAATTTCCGGTCCACTTCGCCCAACTGCTGCTGCCGAAGTTGCCGCTGGCATTGCGGTTGGTGAGAATGTCGGAAGCCTTGAGATAGACCGTCTGCCAAGGCGTGCCCCGATGGACGCGACCCAGGGCCGCAAGGCTCCAATCCGCGCCGGTGGGGAAATGCCAATTGTCTGACCGCCAGAGCAGGGGATCTTTTAGGGCGGAAAGCCAAGCGGAATCCCCTCGAACGCCGGGATGCGTCTTGCCCCACGGCGAATAGCGCAGGGTGGTATTATCCAGTTCGATGGCGGGCAGGGTTCCATAGATATCGTCACTGCGCTGCACACCGGTATTGCCATCGTTGTAGGTTAAATCGCTGGCCAGATAATGGACGAGTGGATCATTGGCCTGCCAACTGATGTGGTCGTAAAGAATCCGGGTGGGTGTAAAGGGCGCCTGCACCTCCAGCGCGGTATTGGTGTAAGTTTTGCCATTGTAGGTAAACTGGCTGTATTTCAGTGGGTTATAGTTAAAAAACGCTGAGAAGAAAGTCTGCTCAGCCGCCAGTGTCTGGGGCAGGTAGGTGGGTAAATTCGGCGGGGCTAGCCAATACCCGCCGTAGCTGGGTGGAGCGACCAAGCCTTTGGAAATTGCAAGCTGGCTCAGCACGCCCGAAGGCGTGGGATAACCATTGGTGCTCCACAGATACGCTGGGGCACCCGATGTATCGGGATCGGCGAGTTCCGCATTCAAATTCCGACTGCTGTTTGGCCCGACCAGATGGACGTAATCAATCACGTGATTGCCATCCAAGATGAAGACTTGCAGGCGATTCGTTGCGAGCAACCCGAATTGCGGTAATTGCGGGGTAGCGACATCCGTCTGAAAACCCGGATTTAAGGGATCAAAATAAGAACCTGATCCGGCATAGCGATAAACCGAATTCGTCAGCAAAACGAGCGGACGGTTCAGCGGAATAACAAACGAAGCATTGGTAGGAACGAGCACCGTTACTGGCGGATACGAATACCATAAAGTCCCAGGCCAATTTGTGCCGGTCAAGGTGTTGACGATTGGATAATTGTTAAACAGGGGCGGTGAACTCAAGGGCGCATCATTCGTCAACGCCATGGAAATGGTGTCGCGGACGACGATGGTCAGGTTGCCGGTATAGGCCGACGTGTAGGAATTCCACAGCGCGCAGGCCAGCGTATTGCTGACGCTGAAAATATACATCTGGTTGGTTTGAAAGAGGTCCAGCGTGGCGCCGAAATAGGGTTTGGTGACTTGCAACTTCCGTGTCACCTGCACCACGCTGCGCATATCAAAGCGATTAAAGTTGGGTAGTCCCTTCTTGGCCCCAATGATCCACGGCACCCCGTAAATATTGACGTTAGGCGATACTGCGCCGGCATTGGCTGCCGCCACGGTCGCCGCATCAGCTGGGATCGAAATATCTGCCGCGCCATTCGTGAGCTGCGGCACATAAGTATAATCCGTGATGAACAAATCCCGGTTGGTGCCCTGGACGACGACGTTGAAGACCGGTCGGAAGACCGACGGCCAGGGCGAGTTCGTGGTCGCGTCGTAGAGGTTGGCCGAGAGTTGCAAGAGGCGTTGAACCGAGGGCGAATAAACAAAAACGCCGTTGGTATAAACCGGGATATTGGTCACGCCAAAATCAAACGTGCTCTGCAGTAGTTGATCCGCCACGGTGGTGAAGAACCCAAGGGGATCGCTGGCGTCCGGCATGGGCTTGGCCGCCCCCTTGGGCAGAAGCGCCAAGCCGACCCAAAGCGCCAGCAGCGAGCCGCGCAGAAATCGGCGAAGTCGGATTGGGGCTTGCGTTGGTTGGGGTTCCATTTGACTGCCTAAAGTTTAATTCCCGTTGCGGTTGGAAACTAAACGATCCGCTGGCGGGAAGAAAATACTAATTCCCGCCGGCGACTGGCGACGCTTGCTCGTAAACCATTCATTTTCATCCTCCGCACTTGATTTTTCCCAGACGGTGAAGCAGGTTGTCAGCAATTTCCGTTCAGGAAAAAACAATAAAGGATAAAATTATGGCCCACGAACTACCTGCATTACCGTATTCCAAGGAAGCCTTGGAACCGCACATTGACACGCTCACCATGGAGATCCATCACGACCGCCATCACAAGGCTTACGTGGATAATCTCAACAAGGCCCTCGCCGGCAACGCCGCACTGGAAGTCTTGAGCCTGTGCGATTTGATGAAAAACCTCGCTACCGTGCCGGAGAATATCCGCGGCCCCGTCCGAAACAACGGCGGCGGTCATTGGAATCATTCCTTTTTCTGGAAAATTCTCGGCCCCAACGCCGGTGGGGTGCCCACGGGCAAACTGGCCGACGATATCAAGATTGCGTTTGGCAGCTTCGACGAGTTTAAGGCCAAGTTTGAGGCGGCTGGGATCGGCCGTTTTGGCAGCGGCTGGGTCTGGCTGGTGAGCAACAGCGGCAAGCTGGAGATCGTGTCCACGCCGAATCAGGACAATCCGGTCATGGGCAAAGCCATCGCCGGCTGCGAAGGCAAGCCGCTGCTCGGCTGTGACGTCTGGGAGCACGCCTACTACCTGAAATATCAGAACAAGCGCGCCGATTACCTCAAGGCGTTTTGGAACGTGGTGAACTGGAGCGCGGTGACCGCCAGTTGCTGAACGATGCTTTAAAGCTTGAAGCGCCGGCGACGAATGCATGAGTTCGCGCCGGCGTGGAATGGAAGTGGAAATATCGCTTTCGGAGCGAGTTCGGGCGCGGCTGTAAAATTTGATTGGCCTTTCCCCCCGGATTTGTTACATAATCGGCACATCCAATTATGGGATCACTGAAAAAACGCCGTAAGGCAAAAATTAACAAACACAAACGGCGCAAGAAGCTGCGCTTGAACCGTCACAAGAAGCGCACCTGGCAGAAGTAAACTGCCTCGCCTGTGATTACAACCGTTCGCGGGGGTTGCTTGGCAGCCTTTGCGGACGGTCTTTTTTTGATTGAATCACCGTTACACCAAGCATTATACCCGCGACGAGGCGCGGGCGCTGCTGCCGGAAATCCGCCGGTGGCTCGCCGAACTCAATTGTCAGCGGGCCGAGGTGGAGCGCTGTGATCAGCGGCTGAACGGCATGAATCGCGCGGGGCAAGACACGGGGGGCGATACCGTCAACCATTGGATTCGCGCCCTCGCCGGGATGCAGCAAATGCTCACCGAGTTTCAGCGGCGCGAGATTGTTCTTAAAGACCTGGCGCGCGGCCTGGTGGATTTCCCGGCGATTATCGGGGGCCGCGAAGTGTTTCTCTGCTGGGAAGCGGATGAGGCGGACATCGAATTCTGGCACGACCTGGACGCCGGGTTTGGCGGTCGCGCGGAGCTGGAATAGTTCTTAATCGGCCGCCCTGGCCTGGCCCGTGTGCTGGGGGTTGCCGCGCCAGACGGGCCACGAACTTCGGGCGGGCGGGGTGGCCTGGGTGAGCGGCTGCAGCGCCATAATATCCTGCCCGTTACTGGCGTAAATAATCCCCCGCGCATCCACGTTGGGCGAGCCGGCCAGGCTGTTTTTCAGGTCGAACGACCAGGCCAGGACGCCGTTGGTTTGAAAGCCGCCAATGGCGGTCCACGGATGCGAAAAATAGATCTCCCCATTGCCGGCCACGGCGGGCGACCCGTCCATCAGGATGTGGGAATTGTTCTGCCAGCGTATTTTCCCCTCGCGACTGATCGAGGCCATGGCCTTATTAATGCACAGATATAAATTGCCGTCCGGATCCAGCACGGGCGAAGACGGGGTGAAGCCGCCCGTTCGCCGCCGCCAGCGCTCGGTGCCGTCTGGGTTTAAGGCGTAACAATGGCCGTCTGTGGACGTGAAATAAATCGTTCCGGCCCCGCCCAAGGCGGGCGAACTCACGATCTCCGCGCCGGTGGCGAACTTCCATTTTAATTTTCCCGCCGGGGTGAGGGCGTAAAAATTTCCATCGTGCGACCCGAAATAGATCGTGCCATCCGCCGCGAGGGCCGGCGAGGAATCCACCCAGGCGCCGGTGGCGAATTTCCACTTTAATTTGCCCGCCGGGGTAAGCGCATAGCAATTCCAGTCGCGGGAGCCGAAGTAAATGGTGCCGTCCGCCGCGACGGCCGGCGAGGATTGGATCTCGCGGCCGGCCTTGAATTTCCATTTCAGCTGGCCCTCGGGGGTGAGCGCCACCAGCCAGCCGTAAAAAAATCCCGAGTAAACCGTGCCGTCGGGGGCGAGGGCGGGGGAGGAGTCGCCGGTGCCGCCCGGCAGCCGAAACTGCCAGAGGTTCGTCACGCCGGCAGTTTGCGCGCGGCCGGAAAAAACTCCGAGCAGTGTCAGCAGTAGGAAAATCCGCAATTTCATCCCCGCCAGTAAACCGGCAAAGCCGCCGAAGTTCAAATGGAAACAGCGTTTCCGCCGGCGCGGCTGGCGCGGTGGCCGCGAGGTGCAGTCACCGGCCGGAAATCCCTGCGACCCGCGCCCTGGCTGAAATTCGTTTATTCATGCCGGGCCGGCCGGCCGGCGGGGTTTGCCGCTGGTCGGGAAAGGATTTGCTTCCCTACGGAGAGCGAAGCCTGCGATTCACCTCTTTGTCGCACTAAAATTTTGAACCTAAACGGCTGGGTCATGGTTTAGCCAGCTTCCGAATTTCTGTCAAAGATTATTCCGGGAATCATAGCCGGCCGCCGGTCCCGTTTGGGTAGAGCCAGCGCGCTGCGCTGTCCTCGGCGCCGAGCGCAGCGTCACGCGGCGAAAATCGGACGTCCAGCCATTCGTGTTTGTGAACTTTGTAAAAACGCGGCCGGTTTTGTGGCGCCGGATGAAATATTTTTATTTTCAACCGCCTTGTCAGGGCCGCGCCGAGAGATTACCTTGCGCCGCCTATGGAAAAAGTTGTGATCATCGGTTCCGGCCCGGCCGGCTGGACGGCGGCGCTTTACACGGCGCGGGCCCAACTCGCCCCGCTGGTGCTGACCGGCCAGCAGCCGGGCGGTCTGCTCACCACCACCAGCATCGTGGAAAATTTCCCCGGCTTTCCCGAAGGCGTGGATGGCTATGAGCTGATGACGCGGATGCAAAAGCAGGCCGAGCGTTTCGGCGCCAAGACGAGCTTCGGCGTGGTGGAGTCCGTGGATTTTTCGCAGCGGCCGTTCACGCTCGTGGTGGATGGCGAAAAAGTGGCTGCGGAAACTGTCATCATTGCCACCGGCGCGAGCCACAAGCCGCTCGGGGTCCACGGCGAACATGAGTTGGAAACCAAGGGCGTGACCTATTGCGCGACCTGTGACGGTGCCTTGCCGGCGTTCCGCCATCAGCCGCTGGTGGTGGTGGGCGGGGGCGATTCCGCGTGTGAAGAGGCGCAATACCTGACCCGGTTTGGCTCGATTGTTTATCTCGTGCATCGCCGCGACAGCTTGCGCGCCTCCAAGATCATGGCGGAGCGCACGCTGGCCAATCCCAAGATCAAGCCCATCTGGGATTCCGCCATCACGGAGATCCTCGATGTGCAGAAGGACACGGTGACGGGCGTGAAGTTGAAGCATCTCAAGACCGGCGTGGAAAGCCTGCTGCCGGTCGCGGGCGTGTTTATTGCCATTGGCCATGTGCCCAACACCGAGCTGTTCCGGGGAATTATCACCCTGGATGAAAACGGCTTTGTCGTGCCGGAGCCGGGGACCATGACCAATGTGCCCGGCGTTTTTGTCGCCGGCGATTGCGCGGACCACATTTACCGGCAGGCGGTCACGGCGGCGGGGGCGGGCTGCGCGGCGGCGATTGACGCAGAACGCTTCCTCGCGGCGGCGAGCCGCTGATCCGCACCGAATTGACGCGGACAATATTTGCGGCTAGGTTGCCGCCCAAGAAAGAAAGCGGTTCCCATGTTGCTCTGGAATGAACAATTTGCCACCGGGGAAAAGACGATTGATGAACAGCACCGGGTGTTGTTTGAGACCATCAACCGGCTGGAAGGTTTTTTGGACCGATCCAACCTCAACCGGGCGGACACGGAATTCATTCTGTCGCTCGTGAGCTATCTGGAGGGCTATGTGCGGGACCACTTCGAACGGGAAGAACACTGCATGGAACGCCACCGCTGTCCCGCTCACCGGCTCAACCTCGACGCCCACCGGCAGTTTATGGTCGTGCTGGAAACCTATCACGCGCAGTTTCAGTTTCATGGCCCCCGGCTGGAAAACTTGCGGTCATTGCATGAATTCATGCACCGCTGGATTCAGCAGCACATCATGCGGATTGACGTCCAACTCAAGCCTTGTCTGACCCGGCTCGACCTGGCCTGAGCGGCAAGATTCGGCGAGGCTTTGCCAAAATCTTCAGGAATTCTTCGTTGACGGTGACCGGTTCGTGGCTAAAATAGGCGCTCGATTTCGTTAAAACATCTACTAAAGGAAAAATTAAATTATGGCAGTAAAAGTTGCAATCAACGGATTCGGCCGCATTGGTCGGATGGTCTTCCAGGCGCTCTGTGACCAGGGCTTGCTGGGCAAATCAATTGATGTCGTCGCCGTCGTGGACGTGTCCACCGACGCCGATTACTTCGCCTACCAGATGAAGTATGACTCCATCCATGGCAAGTTCAAACACGACGTCAAAACCGAGAAGAGCGTGGCCACGCTCGAGGAACCCGATGTGCTCGTGGTCAACGGCCACAAGATCAAATGCGTCGGCGCGGTCAAAGACCTCGCCACCCTCCCGTGGAAGGCGCTCGGCGTGGACATCGTCATCGAATCCACCGGCCTCTTTACCGACAGCGAAAAGGCGAAAGCCCACATCACGGCCGGCGCCAAGAAAGTCATCATCTCCGCCCCCGGCAAAGGTGAAGTCAAAACCATCGTCATGGGCGTCAACGAAGGCGAATACGATGCCGCCAAGCATAACATCATTTCGAACGCCTCCTGCACCACGAACTGCCTCGCGCCCCTCGTGCATGTGATCCTCAAGGAAGGTTTCGGCATCGAAACCGGCCTGATGACCACCATCCACGCGATGACGGCCACGCAGAAAACTGTGGACGGTCCGTCTAAGAAGGACTGGCGCGGCGGTCGTGCGGCCTCCATCAACATCATTCCCTCCACCACCGGCGCCGCCAAGGCCGTCGGCGAAGTGCTGCCGGTTACCAAGGGCAAGCTCACCGGCATGGCGTTCCGCATTCCCACGGCGGACGTCTCCGTGGTGGATTTGACCATCCGCACCGTCAAAGACACGAGCATCGAAGAGATTGATGCCGCCCTCAAGAAGGCCAGCGAGAGCTACCTCACGG
>CAIMLG010000043.1 GCA_903842235.1 uncultured Verrucomicrobia subdivision 3 bacterium | reverse complement strand
TCTGGGCTGGATCGTCCAGTCCAACTCGGTGAACCTGGCGAACTCCAATTACTGGTATGACATCGCCGGCACGGCGGGCGGGACGAATCTGGACGTTGTGATTAGCCCGGCGATGCCGCCGAAAGCGTTCTATCGCCTGCGTCTGCCTTGAGGAAGCCTGCGATGGCCGCACGCCCCAAAGCGGTGCTGAAGCCCGCAGGCGAAACCCGCTGCTACGGCGGCGCTTTCGGGCGGAACTCCGGTCGGCATAGCATGGACGAAGATGTTCTAAAAAAAGAGTTGACGGTTTCCCGGAACTGGGGGATGCTCCACGTGTTCCACAAATCAACAAAAAGTTTTAGCTATGAAAAAAATACCATCCGCAGTCCTGTCACCTGTTTGTCTCACCAAATTAATCTTCGCTCGTTTGGCTGGCGTGCTGGCCGCCGGGCTGCTGCTGGCGCTGGGCGTTAACGTGGCCTCGGCGGCGAATGGCACATGGACTGGCGGCTCGTCTGGGAGTTGGGGCACTGCGCTCAACTGGCAGGGGTCAATCATACCCGGCGCGGCACCGGATACGGCCACCTTCGACGTCAACAGCACGGCGAATCTCACCATCACTAATTTGGCCGCCGCGCAGTGGAATATGCCAAACATCACCGTGGCCAACCCGTCGGGGCCGGTAACGCTGTATGAAACGGGTAACTATGTAAATAATATGTTCAACATTGACCTGTCCGCCGCCACGCAGGATTTGACAATCACCAACGCTCTACAGGCCGCTACAATATCGGCGGCGGGGAACTGCTCCTTCAATGTGGCGTCCGGCCGCACACTCACCCTGTATGAGACTGAAATACAGTGTGGCAATAATGCGAACCGGACGAATACCATCACCGGTGCCGGCACCATCAATATGTATGTGGGCAATTATGACATTGGCCGCTATGTGAACGGCACGAGCACGGAATGCCTCAACTTTTCCGTCGCCACGCTGACCGGTAAGAATCGGGCCGGCACTGGTCAGATGAATATCCGGCCCTGGTATGGAACCAACACCATCAACGTGAACAGTGGATTGGTGGATATTGGCATAATTCAAATACCCACCACGGGGGGGACGATCACCAATGCCGTGGAGCGAGTTAATTTGAATGGCGGCACCCTGAAGATGAACTATTTTAACGTCACAGCAAATAATGGAACGTCGTATGTAAATTGCTCGAATTATTTGGCGTTCAATGGCGGCACGCTTCAGGCGAGAGCTGCGCAAACCATCATTCCCTCGGCTTTTAGCGAGGTGCGAATTGATGCCGGCGGCGGGACGATTGACAACGGCAATGTTGGTGAAGTCATTGTCGCCAAAGGAATGAACGGCGTCGGCAAGTTGACCTCCACGGGGGCGGGCCTCCTGACGCTTTCCGCTGTAAATACCTATACCGGCGGCACCTTGGTCAGCGCCGGCAAATTGCAACTGGGAGCCAGCGCCAGTGTCGCGGGAGACATCACCAACAACGCCACACTACAGCTCAACACGTTGGTGGCCTTTAACAATAACATCTACGGGACTGGAGCCATCGAAAAAACCGCGTCGGGCGACCTCCTGCTGCAGAACGGGGTCACTGCGGACACGCAGACTTGGTCTATGGGTGGTGGGGGCCGGGTATTTTTCTACAAACAGGTGAACCTCGGCAACAGGAACATCACCATTACGGGCACCGGCGCTTTGGACCGCTATGGTGACGCTGGTGGTGCATCCTCACTGGCCAACGCGATCACCCAACAGTCGGGCGGGCAAATTGCCAATCGCGCCGCCGGCGTCACGTTAACCGTGGCCAATCTTACCCTGCCAGCTTCCGGGGTGGCGGTCTATCACGTTGAGGATCAGCCAAGCTATCCACTGGATTTGAACGGCCCCGCGCTGACGCTGACCAACAACCTCACGATCCTAGTCGGCCGCAGCGGCTTCGCCGTCCCCGTCGGCCAGGTCACGCTCCGGCATGCGATCAGCGGGGCCTATGGCCTGACGATTGCCTGCCAGAACCCCAGCAACGGTGTGGTGACTTTGTATGGCACCAACACCTACACCGGCGGCACGACCGTCAGCAACCTCGCCAAGCTGGAATTGGCCTGGACGGCCTCCGTGGTTGGCCCCATCACCAACAACAGCGTGCTGTATCTCAATCCGGTCATCGGCGGCGTGTTCTTTACCAATAACATCTACGGGACCGGGAGCATCCTAAAAACCGTGAGTGGCGACTTAGTCCTCGGTCAGAATATGGTCACAGCGGACACGCAGACATGGTCCCTGGGTTCGGGTGGCGTGGCCTTGGGTCGGGTGTTTTTCTACAATCAGGGGAACCTCGGCACGGGGAACATCACCATCACGGGCACCGGCTGGTTGGCCAAGAACGCGAACGCGGGATTTAGCATGGCCAATGCCGTCACCCTGCAGAAGGGCGGAATCATTTCCGTCCGGAACGTGGGCGGCCCGCTGACGATTCCCAACCTGACCCTGCCGGCGGCGGGAAATACGTTTTTCAACTATGACGATGCCGCCACGACCAATCTGGTGTTGAACGGCCCCGCGCTCACGCTGACCAACGATATTAACTTCCAGATCGGCACGCTCGCGGCCAACGCCGTCATCGGCGATGTCACGGTGGGCCACGCCATCGGCGGCGGCGGCTTCGGCGTGACGAAGACCTTTCCCGGACGTCTGTTGCTGACCAATGCCAGCACCTACACGGGGGCGACCACGGTTTCCGGCGGCACCCTGCTGGTGAACGGCTCGCTGGCCAGCGGCAGCACCGTGACGGTGAACACCAACGCGACCCTGGGCGGCAGTGGCCTCATCTCCGGCCCGGTGATAGTCGCTGCCGGCGGGACCTTGCGGCCGGGCCAGGGCGGCACGGACACCACCGCGCTGACGGTCAACAACAACGTCAGCCTCTCCGGCACGAACGTGATCGCCATCAACCGGGCGAGCGCTCCGAACTCCGGCCGGCTGGTCGTCACCGGCACCCTGACCCAGGGCGGAAGCCTGACCGTCACCAACGTCGGCGCCGCCCCGCAGGCGGGCGACACCTTCACGCTGTTCACCTTGTATGCTGCTCCCGGCGGCAGCTTCAGCGGCTACACCCTGCCGAGCCTCGGCGCGGGCTTGAACTGGTGGCAGGAGACCCAGAACGCCACCAACGTCGTGCTTCTGGTCAACGCCGCCCCCACCAACAGCCCGATCGTGATGGGCGCGTTGAGCGGCACGCCGTCCACCGTGCAGATCATCGGCGGCAAACACGCCCCGACGGGCGATGTGGGCGAGACGCTCACCGTGACGTCAGTGGCGTCAGTCAACGGCACAGCCTCGACCGACGGCACGAGCATCAGCTACACGCCGAACGGCAATTACACCGGCACGAACACCTTCAACTACGTGGTGGGCGACGGGCGTGGCGGCTTTGCGACCAACACCGTCACGGCGGTGGTCACCCCCAACGGCGAGGGCTACAATTTGATCTCCGCGACGAACATCGCCGGGCAGTTGGTGTTGCAGTATGCGGGCATCCCGCTCGGCGATTACGCGCTGGACTTGACGCACGATCTGGCCCAGCCGATCACCTGGGAGTCGATCTTCACGAACACGGCCTCGGCCAACGGGCTGGTGAACTTCACCAACACGCCGGGCGTCGGCCCTGATTTCTACCGGACGCACTCGGTGCCGTGAGTTGGACCATTCGCACAACAATCAAAGAGACATAAATATGAAAAAGAACATGATATTGGGCGGTTTGGTGGTGCTGGCGCTGGTGCAAACGGCGACGGCGACGATTGTGGTAAGTCAGGACTGGAGCGTGAACCAGGCGTTGCCGGACGGCAATCCCGCCGGGCTGGCGGTTTCGCAGACGTTCAGCGGGCTGTATGAAGGCGTGGCCAATGCCGGCATTGACAACGTGGCGGTGAATCTGACCATCAGCGGCGGCTATAACGGCGACCTTTACGGGTATCTGACGTTGCAGAACGCGAACGGCACCTACACCGCCATCCTGTTGAACCGGGTGGGGCGGAACGACGCGAGCGGCTTCGGCTCCGCAGCGTCCGGCTTCGACAACATCACGCTAGTGGGGGCGGGGGTATATCAGAACATCCACGACGCGACGCCGGTGAGCGGCGGGACGTATCTGGCGGACGGGCGGGCGGTGAATCCGAACGGGAACACCGGCGTGAGTCCGACGGCGGGTTTGGAAATGTTGAACAACCAGAGCGCGAACGGGACATGGACGTTGTTCCTGGCGGACATGGCGGGCGGCGACCGGAGCACGCTGGTGAGCTGGGGCTTGGACATCAGCGTTGTGCCCGAACCGACGATGTGGGCGTTGATCGGCTTCGGGGGTGTCGCCGGCGCGGTGGGTTTGCTCCGGCGGCGGTTCGCCGCCGGGGTCGGGAAGATCGCTGGTTGAAACCGGATGGGCGGCACGTTGGGGTAGTAAGTTTTGGCCGGGCCGGACTTGTGGGGTGGTTCTGGGTTCCACCTTGGGGCAGTGGGCATTGAATTCATAGGCGATGCAACACTGTCACAAGCCGGCCCGGCTTATCATTTTGACTCCGAAACGCGGGTTGCGCCAATCGCTTCTTCCTTTCTGACTTGGTCTTTTACCGTCCGCCGCTGGAAACGCTGACGAACTGAAATCACATTGACTGGAAATGAAACAACCAACATGAAAACGACCGCGTCCAATCCCGGTCGGGCGGGAGCTATGGGGCTTCTGGCGGCCTTGGCCGCCATCCTGGGCGGCGCGGTGGCAGCCCAAGCCGCGCCGGCGGCCAGTCGCACGAATCAGGCGGACGGTGCTTACCGCCTGCTCGCGGACGTGCCGTATGGCATGGGCAGCAACACCCCGCTGCTGATGAATATCACCCTTCCCAATCCGGAGCCCGTTAAGCCCGTGCCGGCAGTCATATTGCTCCACGGCGGCGGCTGGAGCGGTGGCACTCGCGGAGGTATGATGTCCCAGTGTTTCCTCGTTGCGCAGCACGGCTATGTCGGGGTCAGCGTTGAATATCGGTTGTCCGGCCAGGCTCCCTTTCCAGCGTGCCTGCAAGATTGCAAGGCGGCGGTTCGGTATCTGCGTGCCAACGCCGGGAAATACGGCATTGACCCTGATCGCATCTGTGTGTGGGGTGTTTCCGCCGGCGGACACCTCGCGGCCATGCTCGGACTCACCGAAAACATCGCTGAATTTGAGGGCGACGGCGGCAACCCGGGCGTCTCCAGCCGGGTGCAACTGGTGGTGGATTGCTACGGCCCGACCGATTTTGACACCTGGGCTGAAGTCGTGAACAAATGGGCCGCCGACGAACAAGCCCGCCGACTCTTTGCGCCGCCGCCGCCGGACGACAAGATGTTTCAGTGGTGGAAGAACTTCGGCCTCACCTCGGATTCTGGCGTCGTTAAAATGTTTGAAGGCAAGGCCAAGGAAAGAGCCAAATGGGGCAGTCCCATCACCTATGCCAACCGGAAAGAGAAGCTGCCACCCTTTCTTTTTGTTCATGGCAGCCTGGATACCTGGGTGCCCTTGCAGCAAAGCATCCTGTTGGCGAACGCGCTCGAGAAAAACGGGGCGGATGTCACCTTTCTGCTGAAAATCAACATGGGACATAACGATCATAAAGCGTGGCCGGACATATTGGAAAATTTGGAAAAAAAACTGCCGCTTCCATCAGCGGTCCAGGAGCGGACTCCCTGATTTCCACATGAAAAACAACCTGAAAATATCCGCCAATATTTTGATCCTGCTGGCGGTTGCCAGCGCCAGCTTGGACGGCGCGGTGGCGGCCCAAGCCGCGCCGGATTCCGTGGTGGTTTTTGATTTGACGCCGAGCCGCGCAGCGGTGGAACGGCAGCCGAACGACCCGGCGGTGCTGCGGCGGCATTACGACGAGGTGCTGCTGGCCACCTGCGTGCAAGGATTGGTGAACCGGCGGGAGTCGCGGCTCTTTGTCCGCTACAACGCCGCGCCAGACGATTTTTGGTTCCAGAAAATGACGGAACCCGGCGGCTGGATGGCGGGGCGCAAGATCGAACGCATCGCCAGCGTGGCCGAGTTGCTCCAACGATTCCCAGATGCGGCGCGGGGACTGATCGTGTGGGATGAGCGCGTTCCGGCGACGATGAATGTCGCCGCCACAGTGGCGGGCGTGGAGGATTTGCTCGCGGTGCGGTTTGATGCCAGCGCCGGCTCGCTCTACCGGGAATTGACCGGCGGTGCCGCTCCGCTCAAAGTCATCCGCAAACTGCTGGCGGCCGACGGCGCGCCGCTGTTCACGGGCAAGGGAAACATTCCCGGCACCAGCCGCGCCTCGACCGGGAGCGCGAAGAACGACGCCTATGTCTGGCTGCTCGAAAACCACATCAAGCCGGGCAAGACCAACCCGCGCATCTTGGGGTATTACATTGATGGTTTTTGGTTGAAGTGCCGGCGGATTTCGGCGTTGCAGAACCACACGCTGAACAACCTCGATTATCTCATCGCCAACCGGGGCGCGATCGTGGATTTGAACGTCTGGGAAGACGAGGCGACCGTGGATGATCCCGGCCAGTCGCCCGGCACGGATCTGAAGACGCTGCGGGAAGTGATGATGGCCGGCGTCACCGGCACCAAGACAAACGAGATGATCGCCGTCTTCGGGTTTCCGCCGTGGGCCTTCAAATACACCGACTTCAAATCGAAGGATTGGAGTGCCGGCGGCAAACACGGTGGCGTGGAGACGGAATGGAAATTCGCCGAGATCATGACAGCCTACAACGCCTACATGGACGGGGACGCGTTGGGTTATTCCTCGTTTCCAAACGCCTCGTTCTATCAGCATTATCCTGTGCCGGCGGTGGTGAAACAGGACGCCACGCCGACCCGCGAAAAATTGATCCGCGACGGCGTGCTTGATGCGGCGGGCCATTTGCGGCCGGTGAATTATTACACGTTCTATCAGGGCGATTTCGATGGGGCGGCCTGGGTCTATTGGCATTTCCCAAAAATCTGGAGTGATCCCGCGCGCGGCACGCTGCCGCTCACCTGGTGCATCAACCCGACTTTGGCGGAGCGCTTTGCCTTTGGGATGCATTATCTCCGCAAGACCAGCAAGCCGCGCGAAGTGTTCGTCGCCGGCGAGGGGGCGGGATATTTGAATCAATCGCTCCTGCAATCGCCCCGGCCCGAGCCGGGTTTGCCCGACGCGCTCGATTTGTGGGTGGCCCACAATAAGAAATGGTATCAGCAGTGGGACCTCACCGTCACCGGATTCAGCATTGATGGCAACACCGCGCCGCTGACGGCGCGCGGGTTCGCCGCTTATCAGAAATTTTCCCCCGGCGGCCTCGGCCTGGCGCGCGCGGCGAGTCCGTTCGGCATGTCTGGCGACCTGCCGTATCTGCGGAACCTGACCGATTTGCCCACGAAGGACAACGCGCCGGTGAATGAAAAGACCGTCAACGCGGTGCGGCATTTCTTCACCCATGACACCCCCAACTTTGTCATGGTCCGCTCCATTCTGGAATCGCCGTCCTACTACGCGGAAATTCAAAGACGCCTGCAAGCGCCCGGCAACTTGCCGAACCAACTCGTGGATATGCCGACGCTGCTCTGGCTGGTGCGGAAATTTGAAACCGATTCCAAAAACGCCGCCGCCGTCTTTGCAGACAAAAAGTCCGTGGGCGCGACTCCCGAAACGAGCGCCGGGCTGCGCCAGCGCAACATCGGGGACGGCTTTGCCACCATTGAAAAGGCCGGCGGCAAATCCCTGTGGCGCGTTGCGGGCGGCGCGTTCGGCTACCTGTATTTCGATGTCGCCGCCGGCTTCGGCAAATCCATCGCCAAGCGCGGCGTCCAAGTGCGCGTGACCTATTTGGACGCGACGCCCGGCACGCTGGGGCTGCAATACGATTCCACCGATCCGGCGGCACCGCTGGCCGGCGCCTACAAGAACGCCAAACGCGTGACCACCGCCGGCACAGGCAAGATTGCCGTGGCCCTGTTCAACTTGCCCGACGCGCGCTTTTCCGGCCGGCAGAACACCGGCAGCGATTTCCGCCTGGAGGCGGCGGGCAAGCCCCTGCGAATCCTCTCCGTGACGGTCGAGAAAATGTAAATGGACTTTTGCAAAACCCACACAATGAAAAAAATTTCACTCTCTATTTTGTTCGTGCTGGCGACGGTGATGATTAGTTCCACCGCCGGCGCTGATCTGGCCAGAGACTTTCAAACGCCGCCCGTTTCGGCCAAGCCGCAAACGTGGTGGCATTGGAAGGGTGGCAACATTAACAAGGAAGGCATTACTGCTGATCTGGAGGCGATGAAACACGTTGGCATCAGCACCGCGCATATGTTCAACATCGACGGTAAGTTACCGAGTTCGGTGCGTTTCATGTCTGACGAGTGGCTGGATTTGTTTCGGCACGCGGTGCGCGAAGCCGATCGCTGCGGCCTGCAAATCGGCCTGAACAATGGCCCCGGCTGGTCGGCGAGCGGCGGGCCGTGGATTGACGCCGAGCATAACATGCAGATTCTGACCACGAGCCGGGTGTATGCGGAGGGCGGCGGGGCGGAGCAGACGCTGGTGCTGCCCCAACCTTGGAGCAATCTGGGATACTATCGCGATGTGGCGGTGATTGCCTTTCCCTCCGGCCCCACGATGGTAGAGGCGAAGCCATTGGTCACCGCCTCCAGCGAAATCGCGGGCGCGCTCCTGATGGACGGCCGGCCGGATACGCAAATCACCCTGCCGGGCGCGCCTGCTGGCAAGGAGCGTTTTATCCAGTTGGAGTTTCCCGCGCCGGTTACGGTCGAAGGTTTGTGGCTCACGCACTTTGGTTCAACCCCGGGCAGCGGCGCTGAAATTCAAGTTTCCGACGATGGCCGGAATTTTCGAAAAATCACCCGGTTTGATTACGAGTATTATAGGCAGTTTAATAGCGGGCAGATTCAGGTCGCCTTTGCGCCCACCACGGGCAAGTTCTTTCGTTTGAAATTTGACCAAGCGGCCGGCGATCCCTTCCGGATTGGTGAAGTGGAGCTGGCGCTGACGCCGGTGATACAGGGGTTTATGGGAAAAGCCGGTTATTGCATACCGACTCAGGGCTTTAGTTATGCGTGGGGTGCCAGCCGCGCCAGCGGCCCGATGATTCCTTCGGGGCAGGTCATAGATCTGACCAAGCAGATGGACTCGTCTGGCCGGCTGAAATGGACGGTTCCGCCGGGCAAATGGACAGTGTTGCGCGTCGGTCAAACAGCCAGCGGAGTGCAATCCGTTCCGGTGCCGACGGGCGTCATCGCTTTGGAATGCGACAAACTCAGCAAGCCGGCACTAAAACTGCACTATGATGCTTATGTCGGACGCTTGGCCAGGCTGTGTGGTCCGCTCGCCGGCAAGGTTTTCTCTTCTGTGACGCTCGACAGTTGGGAGGTTGGGGGGCAGAACTGGACGGCTGGATTGTCGGCGGAATTTCGCCGGCGGCGGGGCTACGACCTGACGCCGTTCCTGCCGTTGCTGCTCACTGGCAGGGTGGAGGACGGCGTGGAAACTTCCGAACGGTTTCTTGAAGACTATCGGCGGACGCTGCAGGAGTTGTTTCTGGAAAACTATTTCAGTTACTTCAGAGAATTATGTCATCAAGACGGCTTGCAGCTCGCATGTGAAAATTATCATTGGCTCTATTGTGATACGCTGGAAATCGGCGGCAATGTGGATGCGTCGATGGGCGAGTTTTGGGCTGTCCATCGGAAACAACCTGATATCACAACCTCGATGTACTGGTGCGCCAAACACGCCTCCTCCTGTTCGCAGGTGTATGGCTCGCCACTGGTCCCGGCGGAAGCCTTCACCTCCACCGAGAGCTATACAGAAAGTCCCAAGACCCTCAAAGCCAAGGGCGATCTGATGTTCGCCGGCGGGATCAACCAGTTTGTTTTTCATACTTTCTCGCATATACCTTGGCTGGATCGTGCTCCGGGTGTTGTGTGGAATGTTGGTATTCACATGGATCGCGGCAATACTTGGTGGGAGGAGGGAGCGGCGTGGATCAAATACCTGGAACGGTGTCAGGCGCTGTTGCAAAAAGGCCTCGTGGTGGGGCAGGTCGTGGTGCTGATGCCTGAATATGTACCGGTGGCCATGAGCGCCGTGCAGGCCCGCGAGCAATGGGTGAAGCAGGAACTGCCGCAAGGGATCGGCTATGTGTTTTGTTCGCAGAACGGGCTGTTGCAGAAAGCCCGGCTCGAAAACGGGACGATTCGCTTCCCGTTGGGCGAAGGGTATCGGCTGGTGGTGCTGCCGGATACGAAGGTCAGTTCCCCGGAGGTGCTCGCCAAGATCAAGGAATTGCTGGCGGCGGGCCTTGCGGTTTACGCCACGCAGCGGCCGGATCGGGCGGTCGGGTTGCGGGATCAGGCGGTGCGCGACCAGGAGATTCAGCGGCTGGCGGGGGAGATTTGGGGCGAGGTGGATGGCAAGCAAGTGACCAGTCGCAGGGTGGGCAAAGGGCTGCTGGTGCAGGGCGTTTCCCTCGCCGAGGCCAGCCAGATGGCGGGGATTCAGCCGGATTTCGCGTTTGCCAACGCGGATGGCACGCCGGTTGAGGCCTATCCCAACGCGGGCCATGTGTTGCAGGTGAATGTGATTCATCGTCGGGCCGAGGGGTGTGAGATTTACTTCGTGGCCAATCACACGCCGCAGGAACAGCGATTGGTCTGCCGGTTTGGCGTGTCCGGCATGACGCCGGAGCGTTGGAATCCCGTCACTGGTCGCACGGAAAAGCTGGCGGCCTGGCGTGATGTGGAGGGGGCCACAGAGCTGCCGTTGAACCTTAAACCGGCGGAGTCGGCGTTTATCGTCTTCCGACCAGCCAAAGGAGCTGACTCCATTGTGTCGTTGAAGCGGGAAGACAAGGAACTTTTCCCTGCGTTGACGAACCGGGTCGGCGCGGTGGCGGTGGCGCGGGATGTGGTGGACAACTTCACCATGGCGGCCTGGGTGAAAGCCGGTGGGGCGATTACGCTGCCGGTTGAAGCGGCTACCGGAGTCGGTGGGAATCCGGGACGATACGCGGTTTGTCCCGTGCCCGGGCATGAGGTCTTTGGGATCAAAGATGCCGGAGCCGGCTTTACCGTCGCGGCCAATGGCATCACGGTCATGGAGCACGGTGCGGGTCGCTTTGTCAACGTGCTGGTTTATCCGACAGCTCCGGGTGCTGACTGGAATCATGTGGCGGTGGTCTATCGTGACCGCACGCCGACGCTTTTTGTGAATGGGAAGCAGGTCAAGACGGGGCTGCGCGGGCCGATGGCCGTGCATCCCGGCGCAGGAGTGGCAAGCCCGCGTTCTTTCGCCCCGTTTGATGGCGTGGTGGCCGGCCTGAAATGTGTCGCCAAGCCACTGAGTGAAACGGAAATCAAGGCGCTGATGCAAGATGCGCCCAGCCAGGTTTCCCGGTTGGCGGATTGGAGACTGACCACGGATGCCAAGGGAGAAACTCGTTTGAAAACCGATCTGACGGGAAAGTTCACCGCCATGACCGCCAGTGGGAAAACATGGAATGTCGAAGCTCCCGTTCTGCCTGCGCCCATCGTAGTGTCCGGCGCGTGGAAGGTTGACTTCCAACCCGGACGCGGAGCGCCGACAACGGCGCAGTTTGCGCGCTTGATCTCTTGGAGCGACCATGAAGACCTCGGCATCCGTTATTTCTCCGGCCATGCGACTTATCATAATCAGATTACGGTTCCGCCAACCCTGCTGAGCGCGGATCGGCGGCTTCTGCTGAACTTGGGCGGGGTGGAGGTCATCGCCGAGGTCAAGGTCAACGGCAAGGACTGCGGCATCTTGTGGCACTCCCCGTATGAGGTGGATGTCACCGAAATGTTGCAGGCGGGTGCAAATGAACTGGAAATCCGCGTGGTGAATCTCTGGCCCAATCGCATCATCGGTGATTTGCGCAATCCGACCGCGAAGCCGTTCACCTACTGCCAGACGCAATTATACTCCGCCACAGATGTCCTGTTGCCGTCGGGACTGCTGGGGCCGGTGGAACTCCGCGCCGTGTCCGACCTACCGGTTAGCAGCACCAAAAAATAAGGCGGTCGAGTTCACAAACCGAATGCAAAATTTTATGAGTCGTAAAAAAATCACCGCAGAAAACAGTTCCGCACCGTCCCGCAAGGTTCACTACGTCCTCAGCACGCACTGGGATCGCGAATGGTATCAAACCTTTCAGGATTACCGGCAGCGCCTCGTCAAGCTGCTCGATCGCACGCTGGACGACATCGCAGCGGGCAAAATCCACGGCGCATTCACGACCGACGGCCAGACGATCATGCTGGATGATTACCTTGAAATCCGCCCTGAACGCCGCGCCCAGGTGGAGGCGTTCGCGCGCAGCGGCAAGCTGAAGATTGGCCCGTGGTTCGTGCTGCCGGACGAATGGCTCGTCTCCGGCGAGGCGATGGTCCGCAACCTGCGCCTGGGGCGCGAGATGGCCCGGCAGTATGGCGGCACGCCGTCGGACGCCGGATTCGTGTGCGACCTGTTCGGCCACATCGGGCAGTTGCCGCAACTCCTGGCCGGGTTCGGCATCAAGGGCGGATTCCTCTGGCGCGGGTTGTCGCCGCAGAAGGCCTCGAATTTCCTGTGGGAAGGCAGCGACGGCACGCGGCTGCCGTGCTACCAGTTCGGTCGGGCGGGCTATTGCGATTATGATTATGACGTCCGCCGCGCCACCCAGCACGATGTGGCGTTTGACGCGGAGCGCGGGCGGAAGGATTTGAAAAGGTTTTTGGACAAGGAAGCCGCGCGCACGCCGCTGCCGCCGATGATTGTCTTTGACGGCGGCGACCATCTGGAATACGACGCGGAACATTACCAATTGCTGTTCGCGCAAAAGGCCGGCGCGGAGTTCCCCTACGAAATCGTCCACAGCACGCTGGATGAATACCTCGACAACATGCTGGAGTATTTGCCGAAAATCACAGACGTGGTCCGGGGCGAATTGCGGGACACGGGTCGGCTGCCGCACGTCGCGGATTTCGGCTATCTTATTCCGAGCGTGCTTTCGAGCCGGGTGTGGATCAAGCAGGCCAACGCGGATTGTCAGACGCAGCTTTGCCATTGGGCCGAGCCGTTCGGCGCGGTCGCCAGCGCACTGATCGGGCGCGAATATCCCCAGGGCTATCTCGATGTTGCGTGGCGCTGGCTGCTGATGAATCATCCGCATGACTCCATCTGCGGGTGCAGCATTGATGCGGTGCATGAAGACATGAAATACCGCTTTGCGCAATGTCGCCAGATCGCGGCGCGGCAGACCACCGAGTCGTTGCGCGCGTTGACGGCGGCGGTGGCGGGCGAGGTCGCGCCCAAGGAATTGCGCGTGCTGGTGGCCAACCCGCTGCCGCGCGAGTTGAACGAGCCGGTGGAACTCACGTTGCAGATTCCCGCCGAATGGGGCTGCTTCCAGGAACGATTCATGTTTGAACTCAAGCCCGGCTTCCGCGTGTATGACGCCGCCGGCAAGGAACTGCCGTATCAGCGGATTGCCCAGGCGTTGAACCGATCCAAGACGCGCCTCCGGCCCACCAAGTTTCCGCAGCTTTACAAAACCAACGACGTTACCGTCTGTCTGAAGTTGGAACTGCCGGCGCTGGGCTACACGACGCTCAGCGTGCGCGAGGGCGAATACGCGCCCACAGACGAGGTCGTGACCGAGGCCGCAATGATGCCGACGCGGCATCCCGAAACGCCCGGGCTGGCCACCAGCGAGCGCTCGATGGCCAATGAATTCCTCGCCGCCACGATTGAAAGCAATGGCACGCTCACGCTGACCGACAAGCGGACGGGCCAGAGTTATTCGCGCCTGCTGACCTTCGAGGACATCGCGGACATCGGTGATGGCTGGTATCACGGCCAGGCGATGAACGATCAGGCATTTGTCTCGACCGCTGTGGTGGCGGACATCGCGCTGCTGCACGACGGCCCGCTGCAATGCCGCTTCCGTGTGCGCACGGTGCTGCGCGTGCCGACGGAGTTCAAGTTTGACCGCATGGTGCGGGCGGAGGAATTCACCGACTTGGTGGTGGATAATCTCATCACCCTGCGGCGCGGCTGCGACCGGCTGGAGATCAACACAACCGTGAAGAACTTCGCCAAAGATCACCGGCTGCGCGTGTTGTTCCCGACCGGCGTCAAAGCCAAAACCTATCTCGCGGACGGCGCGTTTGATGTCGTCGAACGCGACATCGCGTTGCCGGCGGACAATCATATCGGCCGCGAACACGCCGTCGAACCGCGGCCGCAACAAAGCTGGACGGCGGTGTCGGATGCGCGGCGCGGTCTGGCCGTCGTGTCGAGCGGTTTGCTGGAAAGCTGCGTGCGCGATTCGTCCGAGCGCCCGCTGGCACTCACGCTGTTCCGCGCCACGCGCCGCACGGTCATGACGGATGGCGAGCCGGAGGGGCAGTTGCAGGGCGACTTGCGTTTTGAATATTGGCTCGTGCCGTTCTGCGGCGCGGCGGATCGCGCGGGGTTGTGCGACCTGGGCGTGCGCCTCGCCGCCGGGGTGCGCGACGTGCAGATGAGCGCCGCCGACGTGGCCATTTATCGCGGCCGGGCGGTGTTGCCGCCGCAGGCTTCGTTCCTGAAGGTGAAGGGCGCGGCGGTCGTCACCAGCGTGCGGGAGGACGGGGGCGCGTTGGAGGTGCGGCTGTTCAATCCGCTGCCGCGGGCGGTGGCGGCCACGCTGGATTTCCGGGGGCGGCCCGCCGGGGTGGCGCGCCCGCGTCAGGTGCGGCGCGTGAATCTGGAAAGCCAGCCGCTCGGCCAGCCGGCGGCGTGTGCGGGCGTGTTCCAGACCACGTTGAAGCCGAAGGAGATTGTCACGCTGCGGTTCATCGCCAAGAAACCGCAGCCGTCTCACGGGAAGCACCTGAAGTCCACAGGCAATGTGTTCTTTTCGTCCAATGGGAAACGAAACGGAAAGGTGAAGGCCCGGTTGGTGACAAATAGAACGGATGGTTTGGTGCTGGCTGTGAAATAACGAAACATCTTTCCGGCGGCGGTCGCCGCCGGAATTCCTCCAATCAAATATGCACAACCTCGCCGTCCTCGATTACGCCATCATCATCGGCTACCTCGCCTTGAGCCTGATCATGGGCTTCATCATGACGCGCAAGGCCAGCGGCAGCCTGGAGCATTACTTCCTCGGCGGCCGCACGCTGCCGTGGTGGTTGCTCGGCATTGCCGGCATGGCGAACTGGTTCGACCTGACCGGGACGATGATCATCACGTCGTTCCTTTACATGCTCGGGCCGCGCGGACTTTACATCGAGTTCCGCGGCGGCGCGGTGCTGGTGCTGGCGTTCATGCTGGCCTACGCGGGCAAATGGCATCGCCGCTCCGGCTGCATGACGCAGGCGGAATGGATGACCTACCGGTTTGGTGAAGGCAAGGCGGCGGAAGGCGTGCGGCTGCTGACGGCGGTGGTCACGGTGATCAGCGTCATCATGTTGCTGGCCTATCTCATCCGGGGGGCCAGCCTGTTTCTGGGGATGTTTTTCCCGTTCCCGCCGCTTTACACGACGCTGGTGCTGGTCACGGTGACGACGCTTTACACGATGAGCGCGGGTTTCTACGGCGTGGTGCTGACGGATCTGGTGCAGGGGATCATCATCATGGTTTCGTGCGTGATTATCTCCTTCATGGCGTGGCAGCTGGTGCCGAGCAGCGCCAGCCTCGCGGCCACGGCGCAGCAGGTCACCGGCAACGCCGACTGGGTCAACACGCAGCCCGCTTGGCACACGCCGATGCCTGCGGGATACGAGGCTTATTCGCCGCTGATCATGGTGGCGTTGTTTTATCTGCTGCGGAACGTGGTCGGCGGGATGGGACAAGGGGCGGAACCGCGCTATTTCGGGGCCAAGAGCGACCGCGACTGCGGGCTGCAATCGTTGTTGCAGGGGGTGATGGTGATGTTCCGCTGGCCGCTGATGATCGGGTTCGCGGTGATGGGCATTTATCTGGTGCACCAGCTTTATCCCGACCCGGCCATCATCCACCGCGCCGCAGATTTGATCCGCGCCCAATCCCCGGCCACCACCGAGCCTTTCTGGCATGACCTGACCAGCAACATCATCAACGCGCCGGCGAAATATCCGCCGGAACTGATCAACAATCTCCAGGCGCTGCTGGGCGCGGACTGGCAGGGCAAGCTGCCGCTGGTGGGTTTCCACGGCACGGTGAACCCGGAGCAGATCTTGCCCGCCGTGCTGCTTAACATGGTGCCGACCGGGTTGAAGGGGATTCTGGTGGTGGCGATGTTCGCCGCGATGATGTCGTGCAAAAACGGGCTGGTGAACTACGCCAGCAGTTTTTGTGTGAAGGACATCTACCAGAATTTTCTGCGCCCGAAGGCGGCGAACCGGGAATTGATTGTGGCGTCCTACGCCTCGACGCTGGGGATTGTCATCGTGGGCTTCTACATTGGGGTCGCCTCCACGAGCATCAATAACCTGTGGGGCTGGATCATCATGAGCCTGGGGGCGGGGCAACTTGCGCCGCAGATGTTGCGGCTTTATTGGTGGCGCTGCAATGCCTGGGGCATGATCAGCGGCACGTTGATGGGCGCGGTGGGCGCGCTGTTGCAACGCCTCTGGTTTCCCGACATGGCCGAAACGACGCAGTTCCTGCTCATGGCCGGGCTGTCGTTCGGCGGCACGGTCGCAGGTTCGCTGCTCACCCAGCCGACACCGCTGGCGGTGCTGAAGAATTTTTATCGCACCACGCGGCCGTTTGGTTTTTGGGGGCCGCTGCGGAATGAGTTTCAAGGCGCGGACCGGGTGGCGGTGGACCGGGAGAACCGCAACGACATGATCGCCGTGCCGTTCGCGCTGCTCTGGCAGGTGACGCTGTTTCTGCTGCCGATGCAACTGGTCATCAAATCCTACCAGTCGTTCTGGCTGACGCTGCCGTTCTTCCTTGTGGGCGCGGCGGGGATGTATTGGTTCTGGTGGCGACCACTGATGCGAAAGGAAACTACAACTCTGCCGCCGCAACCCGCAGCGGCTTCCAGCCCGGTTCACTAGCCGTCTTTTTTAGAACCAACCATAAGAGCCAAGCATAAAATCATGAAACATCAAACTTATCGCAATCTGCCACCCCTGGCCGGATTTTGCACGTTCGACCAAGCGGCGCGCCCTGGCCTGATGATCGAACCCTGCGTGTCCCGCCTCAAGCGGTATCACTACGCTTTCAAGCGGCTGCACGAAATTTTAAACGCCCACATCACCGCCGAGCCAATCTACGAATTAAAGACCGCCTTCAGTCTGCACGCCTATCTCTGCGCCGAACACGTCATCAGCCTGCGCACGCGCGTGGGCGAAATGCGCGAGCCGCCACTCGGTCTGGATGCCGTTCCCTCTGCCGACCTGCAAATCTTCTTCGACGAAATTCTCGCCGCGCCCGACACCGCGCACCTGCTGGTCGGGCTTTATGAAAAAGCATTGCCCGCTTTGGACGCCGCGCTGGCGTGCCACCTTGAGGAAACCAATCATCTCGCCGATGCGCCGAGTGTGCGCTTGCTGCGCTTCGCGCGGCTGGAACTGGCCGACATACTCGCCTTCGGGAAACAGGCGGTGCCGCAATTGGTGGACGCCCAAGCCCGAACGGCGATGGCGGACTGGCTGACGTTGCTGGATGATTGTCTCGCCGCTGCGGGCCAATTGGACGGCGCGGCACTGGCAGTCGCCAAAACCCTCACCCGCTGCCATTCCGCGAAGCCCTACGTCTATGACCCGCAACCGCAGCGCGATGAGCGTTTTACCGACCAGTGGAATCAGGGCGTCAATGCCGAGGTGTTTCTTCACGATCCGGAAATGCCCGCCCGCGCCAAGACCCTCATGCTCTACTACCGGCGCATCCGGGAAATTGACGTGCCGGAAATGATGGCGAGCATCATCGCTCAAACCCCCGGCAAACCGGCGGGTTATTACCGCGACGTGTCGCGCCAGCTCTGGGATGAAGCGCGGCACGCGTTGATGGGCGAAGTCGGCTTCGTGGTCAACGGAGTGGATTGGACAATCGCCCGCATCACCTGGAACTGGTCGTATCGGCTCAACACCGAATGTAAGCCGCTCGAACGCCATGCCGTCCTTTATTTCATCGAGCAAGGCCTCATGGGCAAGACCGGCAAGCGCTACGAAATGGAAGTCGGCATCGAATCCGGCGACCCGCTGGCCGCGCTCTTTCAAGACTACGACTGGGCGGATGAAGTCCTGCACGCGCGGGTTGGACGCGACTGGTATGTTTCCGCCATCGGCGACCCCGCCAAGGCCATCGCTTATGGCGACGAATGTTGGTCGCGCGTGCTGGGCAACTGGCGCAAGGTGCTGGATCAAGGTTTGACTCGGCACGAAAACTGGTGGCCCGCGCTCTACCGCAACGCCTGTCAGAGCTGGGGCGTCGCTCCCGATCCGAAGGTGCTGGCTTACCACCAAACCTACGAGGGTTGCCGACCGGATCTGAAACACGTTTCCACCTCGGCCTAATTGCAAATGAAACTTCTGCTCATCCGTCATCTCTGGGGCGTCACCGGAAACTGGGAGGAAGTCTTCCCTAAATTTCAGGAGTTGAGATTTGCCGGCATTGAAGCCGCCTTGCCCGCTGCAAAAGAACGCCGCCGGTGGCGTCGCCTGCTGACGCAACACCAATTTGACTTCATCCCGCAAATCTTTACGGCGGGAGCAAGCGTAGCCGCGCATATCGAGTCCTTTCGCCGCCAAGTCGGCGAATCGGCAAGCCTCGAACCGAGCTTCATCAATGCTCACAGTGGTTGTGACGCCTGGAGTGAAAGCGAATCCAGCCGCTTTTTTGAAGCGGCCCTAAACATTGAGAAATCCGCCGCCATTCAAATCGCGCACGAAACCCATCGTGGCCGAATCCTATTCAACCCTTGGATCACAAGTCGGTTGCTGGAGCGCTTCGAGCCTCTAAAACTGTGCTGTGATTTCAGCCATTGGGTCTGTGTTGGCGAACGACTGATTGATGACCAGATTGACATCATCCGGCAAAGCGCCGCGCGCTGTCTGCACCTCCACGCCCGCGTGGGCTACGAGCAAGGCCCGCAAGTGCCCGATCCGCGTGCGCCCGAATACGCCGCCCACCTCGCGGCCCATGAGCGTTGGTGGCGGCTCATCTGGGACGCCCAACACAAGCGCGGCGCCAAAACTTCCACGCTGACCCCGGAATTCGGTCCGCCCGGCTACCTGCACACGCTGCCGTTCACGAACGTGCCGGTCAGTGACCTTTGGGAAATTTGCCATTGGCAGGCGCGCCGCCAAAAAAACAACTTCACCTTGTGGCGCGGAAAACCATAACCATGAAAATCATGAAACCAATGAACAGTCTCGAACGCTACCTCGCCACCATTGATGGCCGGCCCACGGATTATCTGGCGCGGTTGCCCATCCTCATGCAGTTCGCCGCCGAACACATCGGCAGCAACTATGGCGCTTTCGCTTCCGACTATCGGGTTTTGACCGAGGCGAACATTGTGTGCGCGCAAAAGTTTGGCATTGACCAGATGAACACCATGTCCGACCCCTACCGGGAAACTCAGGGCTACGGCGCGAAAATCATCTACTCGCGCGACATGGTGCCGTATTGCGAAAAACACCCGTTGGAGGACGACCCCGACCTCGCCAAACTGCCGCGACCGAACCCGATGGAGGCCGAGCGCATGCGCGACCGCATTGAGGCGGTCAAACGCTACCACGAACGCGTTGACGGAAAGTCTTCCATCATGGGCTGGGTCGAAGGTCCGGCGGCCGAAGCCGCCGACCTGCGCCGCCTGGATAATTTCTTCATGGACCTCATGGATGACGAGGGTTATATCGGCGCGCTCATGGATTTATGCGTGGATGTGGCGCTCGATTTTGCCCGACCGCAGGTCGCAGCCGGTGCGGATACCATCGGAATTGGCGATGCCGTCGCCAGTCAGATTTCCCCCGACCTATACGAAAAGCTGGTGCTCCCGCGCGAGCAGCGGTTGGTGCGCGGCCTCAAGGCGATGGGCGCGAAAGTGCGCCTGCACATTTGCGGCAACATCACGCATCTCCTGCCGGGCATTGCGACCCTCGGGATTGATGTCCTCGACGTGGATCACATGGTGAACCTCCGCGCCGTTCGGTCCGCCGTGGGGGCGAAAACCGTCATCGGCGGAAATCTCGATCCCGTCGCCGCCGTCATGCGTTCCAATCCCGATGCGATCCGGGCCGCCATGATTTCCTGTTATGAGCAGGCTGGAAACCCGTTCATGGTGAATGCGGGCTGCGAAATTCCCAGTGCCACCCCGGTGGAAAACCTCCACGCCCTCTGTGAACTGATCCCTTATCGGAGGTTCGTGTAGTATCTCTTGGCCACCGAGCTTCAACCAAACCAAGCCATTTGCAAATCATGACCCCCCCCCTATTCGCAACGCTGTTGATTGCTTGCCTGGCGATGTCCGCCGCGGGCGCGGAAACGCCGCTGGTGGCACTGGCGAATCCGTTGCAGGGCACGGACAACCCCGATGGTTTTTCCCACGGCAACTCGTATCCCGCCATCGCGCTGCCGTTTCCGATGAATGTCTGGACGCCTTACACAGAGCCGGCCGCAGAGACGCTGTTCTACCAGTATCGCCACGATAAAATTCTCGGCCTGCGCCAGACGCACGAGGCGAGCAAGTGGATCGGCGACTACGCCAATTTTTCGCTCATGCCGGTTTCGGGAAAACTCGCCGTGACGGAAAAGGAGCGCGCCTCCACCTTTCGCCACGAGGACGAAATCGCGCAGCCGAGTTATTACAAGGTGCATCTCGACACCTGGCACGCCACGGCGGAAGTGACGCCGACCGAACGCGCCGCGCGGCTGCGCTTCACGTTTGAGCAGCCGGGGGATTCGTATGTCGTGCTGGATGTTTTTGGCACAAAACGGATTTCGTCCGTAAAAATCATTTCCGCCGAAAATAAAATCACCGGTGTCACGCGCAATTATCACGGGCTTCCCGGCGTCGGCGTTCCGGAAAACTTTGGAAATTATTTTGTCATCGTGTTTGACCGGCCCTTTTCCGCCAGCGGCGTCTGGACGGGAAATTCCATCCAGCCCGGCGTGACCGAATTGCGCGGCGCGCAGGCCCTCGGCGCGTTCTTGAAATTCGACACCGGCGCGGATCGCGTCGTCGGCTGCAAGGTGGCCTCGTCCTTCATCAGCGCGGAACAGGCCGAGCGGAATCTCAAAAACGAGATCGGCGGCGCGGATTTTGACACCATCCGCCAGCGCGCCGAGGCGCGCTGGAATGAAACGCTCGGCCGCGCCCGCGTGACCGGCGGGACGGACGACCAGCGGCGGACTTTTTACAGCGCGCTTTACCGGGCCACGCTTTTTCCACACCGCTTTTACGAGTTGGATGAAAAACAACAGCCCGTCTATTTCAGCCCCTACGACGGGAAAGTCCACGCCGGCCATCTCTACACCGACAGCGGCTTTTGGGACACGTTCCGTGCCGCGCATCCGCTCATCAATCTGCTGTATCCCGAAATCGGCGGCGAAATTCTGGAGGGCCTGGTTCATGCCTGCGACGAGAGCGGCTGGCTGCCGTCGTGGTCGAGTCCCGGCCATCTCAATTGCATGATTGGAAACCATGCGTTTTCCCTGCTGGCCGACGGCTGGATGAAAGGCATCCGCACCTTCGATGCGGAAAAGGCCGTGGCCGCGATGGTTCACGATGCGAACACACAATCGCCCGCCAACTGCCGCGCCATCGGCCGCGACGGCGCGGCGTTTTACAATTCCATCGGCTATGTGCCGTATTCCAACGATCGCGCCGACAAAAACAGTTTCCGCGAAGCCGGTGCGAAAACCCTGGAGTTTGCCTACGACGATTTTTGCGCCGCGAAGCTGGCGCGCGCCATCGGAAAAAATGCCGAGGCGGAAACCTTCGCGCGCCACGCGATGAACTACACCAATTTGTTCGATGCCAAAACCGGCTTCATGCGCGGCCGCAAGGCGGACGGCTCGTGGGACGAGCCGTTTTATCCCGACGAATGGGGCGGGCCGTTCACCGAGGGCAATTCCTGGCACTGGACCTGGAGCGTGATGCAGGACGTGCCGGGCCTGGTCAAATTGATGGGCGGCGAAACGAATTTCGGCGATAAGCTGGACGCTGTTTTTACGACGGCGGCGACCGTTCGCCCCGGCACTTACGGCTGCATGATCCACGAAATGACCGAGATGGTCGCCGCTGGCATGGGGCAATATGCGCACGGCAACGAGCCGGTGCATCACATGATTTATCTTTACGATTACATTGGCCAGCCGTGGAAGACGCAGTTGCGCCTCCGCCAGACGATGACGCTGCTTTACCAGGCCACGCCGGACGGAATTTGCGGCGACGAGGACACCGGCCAGATGTCCGCGTGGTATGTGTTCAGCGCGCTCGGGTTTTATCCCGTCTGCCCCGGCGATCTGAATTATCTGATCGGCAGCCCGCTGTTCGGGCGGGCGGCCTTGAAGTTGCCGAACGGCAAAACCTTCACCATCACCGCCGCGCACAACGGGCCGCAGCAGCCCTACATTCAAAGCGCGAAGCTCAACGGCAACGATTTTGACCGGACAGTCATCGACCATCAGACCATCGTCAACGGCGGTGAATTGGTTTTCCAGATGGACGCCGCGCCCAATTATCAATGGGGCGTCGCGCCGGAGCGCCGCCCGGCATCACCGCTCCAAACCCTGTCTGAAGCCCGCGCAAAATAATCCCGTCCGTCACCGCAACCTCAATCAAACAACAAAACACATGGCCAGCATCACCAATTCGTCCCAACCCCAATCCTCCGTGCCCGGCGGCAATCGCGCCAGCTATCGCGGTTCGTTTGCGATCATGACCTCGCTATTTTTCTTGTGGGGCTTCATGACCGTGTTCAATGACATTCTGATTCCGCGCTTCAAAGAAGCGTTTCACCTGGGCTATTTCCAAGCGATGCTCGTGCAGTTCGCTTACTTCGGTGCCTACTTTGTCGGCTCGCTGGTTTATTTCATCATCTCGGTGACCTCCGGCGATCCCATCGCCAAGATTGGCTACAAGAACGGCGTCGTCATCGGCCTGCTGATTTCGGCGGCGGGCAGCGCGCTGTTCTGGCCGGCGGCGAACGCGGCTTCCTATCCGATGTTTCTCTCCGCGCTGTTCATCGTCGGTCTCGGCTTTACGATGCTGCAAATCGCGGCGAATCCCTATGTCACCATCCTGGGCCCGGAAAAAACCGCGTCGTCGCGGCTGAACCTCGCGCAAGGCTTCAATTCCATCGGCACGACCATCGGCCCGCTCATCGGCGGCTTCCTCATTTTCCAATACTTCGCCAAGACCGGCGCGCACGGCGCGGAGTCGGTGAAAGTTCCCTACCTGGCTTTCTGCCTGATTTTCCTCGCGCTTGCGGCGGCATTCTATTTTATCCACCTGCCGCACATCGGCGAGGGACAGGTGGAACGCGGCGCGGGGGCGCTGAAATTTCCCCACGTCATCCTTGGCATCATCGCCATCTTCATGTATGTCGGCGGCGAAGTCTCGGTGGGCAGTGCCATCATCAACTTTCTCGGCCAGCCCGCGGTCGCAGGCCTGCCGGAACTGGAGGCGAGCAAATACGTTTCAATCTACTGGGGCGGCCTGATGATCGGGCGCTTCATGGGCGCGGTGGAATTGAGCGAGATGAAAAAGACGAGCAAGCAGATTATGCTCATCGTCATCCCGCTGCTCGCCTTCCTGCTGTTGTGGATCGCCAAGAGCGCGCCGCTCGACGCGCTGCGCGGCAACTCCGTCGCCTCGGTCTTCACGTTGTGGCGGGACGCTTTTGTGGCGAACGCGCCGGTGTTCGGAAAATATCTGCCGTTCATTGGGCTGTGCTGGGTGCTGTTCCAATTTGGCCGGGCGCACGCCGGGCGCACGCTGACCATTTTCTCGCTGACCGTCGTGGCGCTGTTGCTCACGGCGATTCTCGTCGGCGGGCCGGTGGCGATGTGGTGCGTGGTGGCCATCGGCCTGTTCACCAGCATCGGCTGGTCGAACACGTTTAGTCTCGCGCTGGAAGGCACGGGCATTTACAAAAGCCAGGTATCGGCGCTGTTGGTGATGGCCATTCTGGGGGGCGCGATTTTGCCGCCGCTCCAGGGCTGGATCGCGGACACCACCAAGAACCTGCAACTCTCCTTCATCGTGCCGCTGCTCGCCTACGCCTACGTCGCTTTTTATGGCGCGGTGGGCCACCGGATCGGCCGGAAAAAATCCGAACTGAATTAACATCATGCACCACACTGCGCCCATCATTCATCGTGACGTTCAATCGCTCGCGCCGGTCATCGCCGGGTTCAAGGCAAAGACTGCCGCCGCTGCGGAGAGGTTTTCCGGCTTGTGCGGATTCGACGGGTTTGTGGATACCTTTGTCCGCCTGCAGACGCCGCCCTCGATGGCCGAGTTTGGCGCGAAGGTCTCCGCCGCTGCGGGCATCGCCACTTCCTATCCCGCGCGGCACTTGGGGGACAAGTTCGGCGGGAACGGCCCGCTTTTCGCCGCCGCCCTGAATGATATCTATGAGGGAAAGATAGACCTCACTTGTGTCGGCGCGCTCGGGGACAAAGAGGTGCTGCCGATTTTTCAAGCGGCGCTGGGCGGAAAAACCAAACGGCTTTACACGCTGGGCCGCGCCGCCATAACCACCTGTCTGGAATTCACCGATGGCAAGGTCATGTTGAATGACATGTCCGCCTGCGCGGAAGTCACCTGGTCGCGGCTGCTGGAATGTGTCGGCGCGGCGGCCCTGGACGAGGAACTGAAAGCGGCAAATTTCATCAGCGCCGTCAACTGGGGCAAGCTGCCGCACGCTGGCGAGATCTGGAGCAACCTGGCCGCCCGGCTGGGGGCGCTCGGCGTGCCGGCCAAGAAAGTTTTCTATTTCATGGACCTGGCCGAGTTTGAAAACCGGCCGCCGGCTGACCGGGAGGATTTGCTGGCCCGCATGGCCCCGATCACCCGCCAATGCCACACGCTGCTGAGCTTCAATCTGAAAGAGGCGTGGCAGATGGGTGAAGTGTTCGGCGGAAAATTTCATGGCCGCAAGGACGCCGATGCCGTGGCGGAACTCGCGGCGCTGCTGCGCTCCCGCATTGCCGTGGATCGCGTCATCGTTCACCCGAACGATGGCGCCGCCTGCGCCAGTGCCAGCGGCACGGTTTATGTGCCGGGCCCATTTTGTGTCAATCCGTTCATCTCGACGGGTGCCGGCGATAATTTCGGCGCAGGCTGTCTGGCGGCGGCCCTGAGGGGGTTGGACGACGCGGGCATCGCGCTGGCGGGCAATTGTGCCAGCGGTCATTTTGTCCGGTCTGGGCGCTCCGCTTCGTTTGCGGACATGGCCAGGCTTCTTGATGCCTGGGCCGCCGGCACGCTCGCGGAACGGTTATGACGGAATTTAAAAAAACAATGAAAACTATTATCCTTTCTTTCACGGTGCTGACGCTGGCAGGCGCGATGACCCCGGTCCGGGCCCAGGTCGAATACGTTGACCCCACCATCGGCGGCATCGGTTTCCTGCTGGAGCCGACCCGGCCGACCGTGAGTCTGCCGAACAGCATGGTGCGCGTGTATCCGGTCCGGAGAGATGCGACGGATGACCAGATCCGTTCTTTTCCGCTCACCATCATTTCCCACCGGCTCGGCGAATTGTTCTGGCTGATGCCCTGCGCCGGCGGGCCGGACACAGGCGCGTGGTCGCGACCGGCGGCCTATGACCAGGAAAAAACCACGCCGTATTATTATTCCACGCGGTTCGACGAGTCGGGCATCCGGACCGAATTCACACCGACGGCTCGCTGCGGTTTTTTTCGGTTCAATTTTCCAACCGGCAAAGCAACCGTGCTTTTGGCCAACCGGCAGGGCGGTGAAATGAACGCGGGGACGAATAATTCCGTTTCCGGGGTCGAGCATTTCAAGGACATGGCCGCCTATTTTTACGGCGAATTCAGCGCGCCGGTTTCCATAAAATCCAGCACGTCCGACAACAAGGGCCGGCTCGCCGTCACTGCCGGGGAAAATTCGCCCGCGCTGGAATTCCGTTACGGTATTTCGTTCATCAGCGTTGATCAGGCGCGCCAAAATCTGCGCGCGGAAATTACCGATTGGAATTTTGATGGCATCAAACAAAAAGCGCGCGACCGCTGGAACGAGGTTCTCGGCCAGATACAAGTCGAGGGCGGAACGCTGGCACAAAAGCGCGTGTTCTACACGGCACTCTACCGTTGTTACGAGCGGATGGTTTCCATTACCGAAGAAGGCCGATATTACAGCGCCTCTGACCATCGCGTGCATGAGGATGCGCGGCCATTCTATGTGGATAACTGGATTTGGGATCTGTTTCAGGCGCAGGAGCCACTCATGGAAATCCTCCAGCCGAACATGGTTTCGGACGAAATCGCCTCCTATGTGCGGATGTATGAGCAGTCCGGCTGGATGCCCTCGTTTGCGGTGCTGTTTGGCGACCATCCTTGCATGACCGGCAACCACGCCGCCGCCTGGATGGCCGACGCGTGGTTCAAGGGCATCCGCAATTTCGATTTGAAAACGGCCTACGAAGGGCTGCGTAAGAATTCCCTAGACGCCACGCTGCTGCCGTGGCTCAACGGCCCGAAAATGCCGCTCGACGATTTTTACAACGCGCACGGCTATATGCCAGGCCTGCGGCCGGACGAAAAGGAAACCGAACCGAAAATCGTCCCCGGCGAATTGCGCCAGTCCGTTTCGGTCACCCTGGACAACAGCTTTGACGACTGGTGCATCGCGCAGCTTGCCGGCGAACTGGGCAATCAGGCCGACCGCGAACTGTTCCTCAAGCGCGCCGCGTTTTACACCAATGTGTTTCGCGGGGACAAGGGCATCATGTGGCCCAAGGCTGCGGATGGAAAATGGATCGAGCCATTCGACCCCAAGTTTCCCACCGGCCGCGGCGGGCGCGACCATTTCACTGAGAACAACGGCTACACCTACAACTGGGATGTGAAGCATGACCTGCGCGGGTTGTTCACGCTAATGGGAGGGGCAAAGGCGGCCGAAGCCAAACTGGACCAGCTTTTCCGCGAAGACCTCGGCGCGCCAAAACACAAGTTCTACGACCTGATTCCTGATTCAACCGGCATGGCTGGCCAGTTTTCGATGGGCAACGAGCCGAGCTTCCAGATTCCGTATCTTTACAACTATCTTGGTTCGCCGTGGAAAACGCAGAAGCGCGTCCGCATGTTGCTGGAGACGTTTTTCCCCGACACGCTGCTGGGCATTCCCGGTGATGAGGACGGCGGCGGGATGAGTTCGTGGGTGGTGTTTTCGATGCTGGGTTTTTATCCCTGCAGCTCCGGTGTGCCGGCGTATTGCCTGGGCAGCCCGGTTTTTGACCGCGTCACCATCCGCCTGAAGAACGGCGAAACCCTGCGCATCATCGCCAAAAACAATTCGCGCGACAACAAATACATCCAGAGCTTCCGGTTGAACGACCAGCCGAGCCGGCGCGTCTGGTTTCGCCATGCCGACATCGCCGGCGGCGGCACGCTCGAATTGGAAATGGGCGATCAGCCAAACAAGACGCTTGGTGCCGACCCGGCGGATTTCCCGCCCTCGGAAATGTCGCTGCTGCCAAAAACTCTGGAGTAAAAGTCAGCCCGGTTAATTTTCCACATGGAAACACCAAACCCCTGCTGCTGGCTGATTCTCCTGTTACAGATGTCCCCGTTCAACGGACATTTGCAAGCAACAGAATCGTCCACCCTCAAACCCAATGTCATCTTCATCATGGCGGATGACGAGGGCACGGTGGATCTCGGCTGTTATGGCTCGAAAGACCTGCACACGCCGCATCTGGACGCGCTGGCGGCGCGGGGGGTGCGCTTCACGCAGTTTTACGCCGGGGCACCGATCTGCTCGCCTTCACGGGCTTGTTTCCTGACGGGGCGCTACCCGGTTCATACGGGGTTGACGACGAATGCCGGGGGTAAAAACGGCTTGCCCGGATCGGAAGTCACGATCGCCGAGGTGTTCGAGGCGGCCGGGTATGCCACGGCGCACCTCGGCAAATGGCATCTCGGCCTCCTGAAGGAGATGAGCCCCAATGCGCAGGGATTTGACTATTCCTTCGGTTTTATGGAGGGGTGCATTGACAGCTACTCGCACTTTTATTACTGGAGCGGCCCAAACCGGCATGACCTGTGGCGCAACGGCGTCGAGGTCTTTGAACCCGGCCAGTATTTTCCGGATCTTATGCTGCGCGAAGCCACCGCGTTCATGGAAAAGGAACGCGCCAAGCCGTTCTTCATCTACTACGCGCTCAACACGCCGCATTACCCTTACATGGGCGAAGTCAAATGGCTGGAATATTTTAAAGGTCTGCCTTACCCGCGCAATCTCTACGCCGCTTACCTGGCATCGCAGGATGAGCGCATCGGAAAGCTCCTCGCCAAAGTGGATGCCTTGGGTTTGCGCGAACGCACAATCGTCGTGTTCCAGAGCGACAATGGCCACTCCACCGAAGAGCGCGCTCATTTTGGCGGCGGCAGCGCCGGGGAGTATCGTGGGGCGAAGTTTAGTTTCTTCGAGGGCGGCATCCGGGTTCCGGCCATTGTTTCATGGCTCGGCAAATTGCAGCAGAACGAAACGCGCGGGCAGATGGCTCACGGCGCGGACTGGCTGCCCACGCTGGCGGAACTGTGCGGCGTCAAACTGCCCGACGTGAAGTTGGATGGCCGCAGCCTCGTGCCGGTTTTGAAATCGTCCGCCGCGCCCAGTCCTCACGATGTCCTGCATTGGCAGACCAGCGATGGGCACACCACGACCTGGGCCGTGCGCGAAAGCGATTGGAAACTCATCTCCAACGGCAGGGACACCAGTCCGGGCGTCCTGCCCCCCGTTCGCATCCCGCGCTTTCTTGCCAACCTGAAGGACGATCCCGGCGAGCGGACCAACCTTGAGAACCAGCATCCAGAAATCGTCCAGCACCTCACCCGCCTTCACGACCAGATACTTTCAAGCCAATAACACACATGAAAAACATCACGTTTGCGCTTCTAACCTTGGGCCTGACCTTGGGCGTCGTGCTGGCGGCGGAATCGCCGACTGACATCGTTGTCTATGGCGGCACGCCAGCGGGAGTGACGGCGGCAATCCAGGCCGCCCGGATGGGCCGCAGCGTCATCCTTATCGAACCGGGAGCGCATATCGGTGGATTAACCTCCAGCGGGCTTGGAGCCACGGATATCGGAAACAAGCAGGCCATCGGCGGACTGGCCCGCGAATTCTACCAACGCGTGCATCGTTACTATGCCCGTCCAGAAGCGTGGACGCATGGCACGCTCGAAGAATATCGCCGTCAGTCTCCCGGCAGGGTTGACGATGATACCATGTGGGGATTTGAACCGCATGTGGCGGAGGCGATCTTCCGCTCGATGTTGGCCGACGCCCATGTGAACCTTGTCGAGCGCGAACGCCTTGATTTGCAGCACGGGGTTCGGAAGGATGGTTCGCGGATCACGGCCATCGTGATGGAGTCGGGCCGCGTGTTTCCCGGGCGCATGTTCATTGACGCCACTTACGAGGGCGACCTGATGGCCAAGGCGGGCGTGAGCTATACCATTGGCCGCGAAGCCACCGCCCGCTACGGCGAAACCCTGAATGGCGTCCAGACCCGCCACGCAATCGAACACCAGTTCATGAAACCGGTGGATCCATATGTCAAGCCGGGCGACCCCGCCAGCGGCTTGCTGCCAGGCATCCACGCCGGCGGTCCGGGGGAGGAGGGTGACGGCGACGCGCGGGTTCAGGCATACAATTTCCGCATGTGTTTGACTGACCTTGCGGAAAATCGCGTGCCCTATGCCAAGCCGGCCCATTACGCCCCCCTGCGGTATGAACTGATGCTGCGCCACGTCGAGGCGGGCTTCAACCAGTTCACCACCGGTCCCCAGCATATGCCGAACCGAAAATCCGATGTCAACAACCATGGCGCATGCTCGACCGACAACATCGGCATGAACTACGACTATCCGGAAGGTGATTATGCCGCCCGCGACCGGATTGTCGCCGATCACCGCGACTACCAGCTTGGGCTGATGTGGACCCTCGCCAATGATCCACGCATGCCCAAAGGACTGCGGGAAAAGTATGCTGCTTGGGGACTGGCAAAGGATGAGTTCGTGGGCACGGGGCATTGGCCGCACCAATTGTATATCCGCGAGGCCCGGCGCATGGTGTCTGGTTATGTGATGACCGAGCACAATTGCCGTGGCACGACCAAGGCCGAAGACGCGGTCGGGCTTGGCGCGTATGGCATGGACTCGCACAATGTGCAGCGCTATGTGGATAGCGAGGGACACGCCCGCAACGAGGGCGACGTGCAGGTGCGGGTTCCCTCGCCCTATCCCATCGCCTACCGCTCCATTATCCCCCAAGCCCCCGAATGCGAAAATCTGCTTGTGCCGGTCTGCCTGGCTGCGACCCACATCGCCTATGGCTCGATTCGCATGGAGCCGGTATTCATGGTTCTGGGCCAGTCTGCGGCTACCGCCGCCGCGTTGGCGCTCGACACCCAAGTTCCCCTCCAAAAACTCGATTGCAAAAAACTTCACGCCCGCCTGCTCGCCGATAAACAGATCCTCGAATGGAGCGGGGCGAACCAGATCCAAGCCCTGCCAGCCATCCCGTTGCCGTCCGGCGTGATCGTGGATGACCAGCAGGCACAGCGGACGGGCGGGTGGAGCGAGTCCCGCAACCAAGCCTGGTCGCGCGCCGGCCTGGGCTACCTCCATGACGACAACACCAACAAAGGCCACGCTTCACTCACCTTTACCCCCGAAATTCCTGCGGACGGCAACTGCGAGATTTTTCTCATATTTCCGCCCCATCCCAACCGGGCCACGCGCGTTCCAGTCACTGTGGCGGTGCAGGGAGGTGTGGCTAAAACCGTGATGGTCAACCAGCGCGATCCGAACACGCAAGGTCGCGTTTCGCTCGGTAAATTTTTCCTCCCGAAAGGCAGACTCACGAGCGTGACCGTCTCGAACCGCGACACGGACGGCTACGTCGTCGCCGATGCAGTGCGGTTTCTGCCAGTCGAGTGATCTGCTTAAGACATAAAAATATAAAATCACCCTAAATAACCATCAAAACCAAAGAATACCGATGAAAAAAATCATTCCATTCTTCTCCGCCATGCTGGCGGCGTCATCATTGTGGGCGGCGGATAACACCGCCGTTCCGTCAAAGCCCAACATTCTGTTCATCTTGTCAGACGATCACGCATGGCAGGCTGTCAGCGCCTATGGCGAATCGCGCCATCTCATCCAGACCCCGAACATTGACCGGTTGGCGAACGAAGGGATGCGGTTCGACCGCTGTCTGGTGAACAATGCGCTGTGCGGTCCGAGCCGCGCCTCGTTCATCACCGGCACCTACAGCCACATCAACGGCTTTTACAACAACGGCAACTGCCGGTTCGATGGTTCGCAAATCACTTTCCCCAAGCTTCTCCAAAAGGCCGGTTACCAGACCGCAGTGATTGGCAAATGGCATCTGGAAACAGACCCGACCGGTTTCGA
The DNA here is from genome assembly GCA_903842235.1 of uncultured Verrucomicrobia subdivision 3 bacterium. GTDB lineage: Bacteria > Verrucomicrobiota > Verrucomicrobiia > Limisphaerales > UBA11358 > UBA11358. The sequence continues at coordinate 9,829 of CAIMLG010000043.1, read as the reverse complement.
TTATTGGAATATTTTGTATGGGCAGGGCATCTATTACAACCCGCCGCTGAACTGCAACGGCCAAAAGACAATCCATCCGGGCTATGTCACTGACATCATCACCGGCCTGTCTTTGGATTGGTTGAAACAGCGCGACCCGTCCAAGCCGTTCATGCTGCTCTGCTGGCAAAAGGCCCCGCATCGGGAATGGGAACCGGCGCTGCGCGATCTGGATTTTGACCATGATCGCACCTATCCTCTGCCGGACAGCCTGTTCGATGATTACTCCGGTCGCGGCCTGGCCGAGCACGACCAGAACATGACCATCGCTGAAACGATGCGCATGAACGAGGATTGCAAACTGGCCGCGCCCCCGGATCTGTCGCCGGAACAGAAAAAAATCTGGGACGCCTACTATGTCCCGCGCAACGAAGCGTTCCTTAAAAAAAATCTCACCGGCCGAACGCTTACGGAATGGAAATACAATCGCTATTTGCACGATTATCTCGCCTGCGTCAAAGGCGTGGATGACAATGTTGGCCGCATCCTGAAATACCTCGACGACACCGGCCTTGCGACGAACACCATCGTGGTCTATTCGTCGGATCAGGGTTTCTTTCTGGGCGAGCATGGTTGGTTTGACAAGCGCTGGATTTTTCAGGAATCCGCCCGGACGCCCCTCCTGATCCGCTGGCCTGGAACCGTCCATCCCGGCAGCACCAATTGCGCCTTGGTTTCCAACACGGATCTGGCGGAAACGTTTTTACAAGCCGCCGGCCAACCGATTCCGGAGCGGATGCAGGGACGCAGTCTGGTGCCGTTGCTGCAGGGGACGCCGCCGGCCGACTGGCGGACGGCGCTTTACTACCACTATTATGAATTTGAAGCATATCTGCCTTCAGGTCATAAAAATTGGGCCAGCCACCATGTCCGTCCACACTACGGGATCATCACGGATCGCTACACCCTGGCGCACTTCTACGCGCCAGATGTGGACTACTGGGAACTCTTTGACCGCGAAAAAGACCCCGGCGAAATGCGCAGTGTTTTCGGCAATGCCTCTTATGCCAATGTGCAGACCAAATTGTTGCAGGAAGTCGTCCGTCTGCGAAAAGAATTAGAGGAGCCGGGCAAGGATGACCCCAAGGCGCTTGGTCGGGTGACAAAGAAATAAATCGAATGAACCGACGAGACTTCATCAAAAGCACGGCGGTCACCTCGTATTTCCATTACGGCCTGGCGGAGTCGGCACGGAAAAATCCGTTCACCACGGCGGGCGGCGTCACCAGTCTCACGCTCGGCCCGGATCGGCCGCTGTCCGTCAACTACATCATGGCCGTCGCGCCGATCCCCAAGGGTTTCGACCGCGTCGCGCAAATCCTGCCGGGCATTGCGACCCTCGGGATTGATGTCCTCGACGTGGATCACATGGTGAACCTCTGCGCCGTTCGCGCCGCGGTGGGGCCGAAAACCGTCATCGGCGGAAACATTGATCCCGTCGCCGCCGGCATGCGTTCGAATCCCGATGCGATCCGGGTCACCATGATTTCCTGTTATGAGCAGGCCGGAAACCCGTTCATGGTGAAAGCGGGCTGCGAAATACCCAGCGCCACCCCGGCGGAAAACCTCCGCGTCCTTTGTAAACCGATTCCTTATCGGAGGTTTTAGCAATGCCCACCACGCTGTTGCCGTTGATATTGACCAGAGCATGAAATCAAAATTGAAGATGAAATCCGGGCAGCCATCGTGGCGCATTGCCACGCGCGAGGTTGAGGCGTTTGTGACCGAAACCGGCGGCCATCTTGGTCCGGTGACGTTCCGCGTCGGCGGGAAAAAAGCTCAGCCGTTTTCCATCGCGCCGTGGGCGGAGGAAAAAACCGCTCCCTCTCAGCCGCCCATTCTCAACGTGTTACGCGGCGATTTTTTCTGCCTGCCTTTCGGCGGCAACGCCACAAAGTTCAAGGGCGAACAGCATCCGCCTCACGGCGAAACCGCCAACTGCCTATGGCGGTTGGAATCCGCCGCCGCCGGTAGCCTGCACTTGAGTCTGGCCACCAAAGTCCGCGTGGGCCGGGTGGACAAATATATTACGCTGCGCCCCGGCCAGACGGCCATTTACCAGCGCCACGTCATCAGCGGCATGAGCGGCCCGATGAACTTCGGCCACCACGCGATGCTGAAATTTCCCGACTCGCCCGGCAGCGGACTGATTGCCACCAGCCGCTTCCAGCGCGGCGTTGTCGTGCCCGTGCCGGTGGAGAGGCCCGCCGACGGCGGCTACTCCTGCCTGCGCGTAGGCGGCAAATTTAACTCGCTGGCGAAAGTGCCGCTAGCCGACGGCGGCGCGACCGACCTCGGCGCATATCCAGCGCGGCGTGGGTTTGAGGACATCGTCATGCTGACCGGCGACGACCGGCAGCCGTTCGGTTGGACCGCCGTGACGTTTCCGGCGGAAGGTTATGTGTGGTTCGCGTTGAAAGACCCGCGCGTGCTGCGGCAGACCGTTTTCTGGCTGTCCAACGGCGGGCGGCATTACGCGCCGTGGAACGGCCGTCACGTCAACGTGCTTGGGCTGGAGGAGGTCACCGCGTATTTTCATTACGGACTGGCGGAGTCGGCAAAAAAGAATCCGCTCTCGGCCGTCGGCGTGCCAACGTGTTTCACACTCAATGCTAGGACGCCGCTAACGGTCAACTACATCATGGCCGTCGCGCCGATACCTAAAGGCTTTGACCGCGTCGCGCAAATCCTGCCGACGGCGGATGGCCGATCCGTCCGGCTCGTCTCTCGCAGCGGCGGCAAAGTCCGCGTCCCGATTGATTTGAATTTCCTCGGCAGCAAAAACAAACTGAAATCCGCCTGTTGATCGAAAGAAATAAAATTATGAGCAATCCACTCCATCCAAACCCGGTTGCCATCCGTGCAGCCCGTCCTGGCATCCGCAACTTCGGCCTTGTCCCGGCCCTGGCGCTGGCCTTGTTTGTCGGCAACGCCGTGGCGGACGATGTCTCCATCCAGACCGTCGGCGCCGCGCGGGTCGTCCAGACGCCCAAGTATGAGGCGACGGTGGCGGATGACGGATGTCTCACCAACCTGCGCCTCGGCGGACGTGAATTTCTGAATCCCAAAATCTGCATTTCGCGTGGTAGCTACTTTTTTCAAAACGGGCCGCTGAAATTGCCGGCTGTCGAACAGGCCGGGAATGTCATCACCGCGAAGGGCGAGCAGGCGGCGATCCGCTACGAATTTGGCGCGGACTCGATGACGTGGTCGTTGGAGAATCTGGCGGACAAGCCGATGGTGTTCTACATCGTCTTCGATCACGCCGTCAGCGTGATGATGGATGATAAGGGCGTCTTGGCGAAGACGCCCGTCAAGCAGGCTGCGGGGAAGACAGTTTGGTTTCGCGAAAATTCCCGGCTGGAGATTAAGGGCGGGCTCACGGTTTGGCCGTGGACGGAGAATTCCCAGGTCTGGCAGGTGAGCCTTGCGCCCAAAGAGAAGCGTCAGGTCACGCTGAAAATCGGCGACACTTCGCCCGCCGAGGCTGCAAAGATTGCCACGCTCGCGACGGCATCCGCCGCGCCCGCGCCAGTGGTTGCCTCCAAGCCTGTCAGCGTCACCGCAGCGGGCGTCACTATTGAAACCGCGAACGGCGGGCGCGTTGTCAAGACGCCCAAGTATGAAGCGTCCGTTGCCGACGATGGTTGCCTCACGAGTTTGCGCGTTGGTGGGCGCGAGTTTCTGAATGCCAAGGTCCGCATTTCGCGCGGCAGTTACTTTTTTTATGGCGGGCCGGTGAAATTGCCGGTCATCGAGCAGGTCGGCAATAGCATCACCGCGAAAGGGGAAAAGGCTGCCATCCGTTACGAGTTCGGTGCGGACACGATGGGGTGGTCGTTGGAGAGTCTCGCCGACAAGCCGATGCCGTTCTACATCGTGTTTGATTTTGCCGTCAGCGCTTTCATGAACGAGCAGGGTGAGTTTGCCAAGATGCCCGTCAGCCAGAATGCCGCGAAGACGGTTTGGTTTCGTGAAAATTCGCGGCTGGAGATCGAGGGCGGCCTGAAAGTCTGGCCTTGGGAGCAAAACTCGCAGGTCTGGGAGGTAATCCTCGCGCCGGGAGAGAAGCGGCAAATCACTTTCAAGATCGGCAGCGCCACGTCTGCCGAAGCCGCGAAAGTGTCCGCGCTCACCATGCCCGCGCCGGTGGTCGAGAAGGAGTTGACCGTGCTTTCGCCGCGCAACTACCAGGTCTTCCAGCGCAGCTCGCGTTTGAGCGGCTCGGTGGTCGTGAGCGGCCGTGTGGCGGTGGATTGCGACGCCGTGGAGGCGCGCATTGTCGGCAAGCCGCTGGAAGGCGTGTTGCCGGCGGCGTGGCAGCGGTTGCCGCTGGTGGCAGCGACGCGGAGTTTTCACGCGGAATTGCCGCTGGCGGCGGGCGGTTGGTATCAGCTTGAAGTGCGCGCGTTGAAAGCTGGAAAAGTGGTCGCGACGACCACGGTGGATAAATTCGGCGTCGGCGAAGTTTTCGTCGGCGCGGGCCAGTCCAACTCCACCAACTACGGCCAGGAAAAGACCAAACAGACTTCCGGCATGGTGTCGGCGTTCAGCGGCAGCGAGTGGCAGCTCGCCGATGATCCGCAGCCCGGCCCGCACGACAGGAGCGGCGGCGGCAGTTTCTGGCCGGCGTTCGGCGATGCCATGTTTGAGCGTTACCATGTGCCAATTGGCATCGCGACCACCGGCCACGGCGGCACGAGCGTGAAGCAATGGCGTCCGGGTGAGGAGTTGCACAACTGGATGATGACGCGCATTCATCAACTTGGCGTCGGCGGATTCCGCGCTGTGCTCTGGCATCAGGGCGAGTCGGACGTGGGATTGACGTCGGACGAGTATGCGCTGCGGCTCACGGAAGTCATTCGCGGCTCTACCGCAGCGGCGGGTTGGCAGTTCCCGTGGTTTGTCGCGCAGGTTTCCTATCACAATCCTGAAAAACCGTCGTATGCGACAACCCGCTCAGCGCAGAAACAACTCTGGGACACCGGCGTCGCCTTGGCTGGCCCGGACACCGACACGCTCACCGGCGACAACCGCGATAACAACGGCAAAGGCATTCACTTCAGCCTCAAAGGACTTTCGGCTCACGGCAAGATGTGGGCGGAACAGGTGGGCGGATATCTGGACAAGGCGTTAGGGAAACACTGATTTAATATTTCACTGTTTTGGCAAGGTGAAAAATCCACCCTTATGGGGCGGTCAGGGGATTGTCGACGTGCGCCATGAAATTCTTGGCATCGAATCTCAAGACAGATGCCAAAACCGCCAACTGCTGGCTGTCAGGCTGACGGGCGCTACTTTCCCAAGAGCAAACCAGTGATGCTGCAATACCCATTTTCGCCGCGACATGGCCGGGTGTGAGGTTTTTCTCCAGCCGCTTGACTTTAATCCAATCGCCTGCTGTCTTTACATTGAAAGACAAGACTTTAGACTGCTTCTGTAAGCCTAAATTAGCTGGATAATCTACTTGAATTTGGCGACCTGTAATACCCAACAGTGCTACTCCTTCAGGTGAGGACTATTGGCGACCAGCTCCTCACCCAAGCTAGGACTGAGGTGTGGAGAAAACTGGATGAGAACTCGGCATCTTATAATCAAAAATTGATTCATTTCATCTGTAACATGATGTTCTGCTAACATAATGTTTGACACGCATAATATTTAACGCAAGGGTTTCGGCATGGAATTATTGTTTACGAACCGCGCCGAAGAATTGAAAGAACTGGATGCCGCCACCAAAGCCGGCGGGTTGCTGGTGGTGTTTGGCCGCCGCCGGGTCGGCAAGACGCGCCTGTTGACCCACTGGCTCAAACCGCGAAACGGGCTTTACAGTCAGGCCATTGAAGCCGCCGCCGCCATTCAAATCGAGCAGGTGATGCGGGATATTGGTGCGTCGCTGAAAACAAATATCGTTCCCAAGAACTGGGTGGAACTGCTGGAGTTGTTCAGTTTGCAGAAGGGACATTCCATCCTGTGTCTGGATGAGTTTCCCTATCTGGTCGCCTCCGATCCCTCGCTGCCGAGCGTGCTGCAACGCTGGCTGGACCACCAGCGGCCAAAATCATTTACGCTGGTGCTGGCCGGTTCCAGCGCGAGCGCGATGAATGATTGTTTTTTGAATCGGTCCGCGCCGCTGTATCAACGCGCCCGCAAGTTGATACATGTTGAACCCATGAGCTACCGGGCCTTTTGTGAGGCGTGTGGCATCAAACCGGATGATATGGAGTCGTTCACCCGCTTCGCCTTGGTCGGCGGCATTCCGAAATACTGGGAGTTCGTGGAACCGAAGGCGTCAGCATTGGATTTGGCAGACGAACTGTTTTTTGGCCGGTCGGCATTTCTCGAAGATGAACCGCTGCGCATCCTGAGGGACGAAAATATTGCGGGCATGACCGCCCAGTCGGTTTTGGAGGCCGTGGGGCGCGGGGCGGAAAAACCTTCGGAGATTGCCGCGCGGCTTGGCACGGCACAGACGAATCTCGGCCGAACGTTTCAGCAATTGCTGGATGCTTCGATTTTGACGCGGGAGATTCCGTTCGGGGAAAGCCTGCGGTCGACGAAGAAGTCGCGGTATCGCATTCAAGACCCGGCGCTGCGATTCTGGTTTCAAGTCTATTCCCCGCACCGGACCCGCTGGCAAACCTACAGCCGGGCGGAACGGGAGAAGTTGATTCACGATCATGCAGCAACAGTGTTTGAAGATTTCTGCCGGCAGCAACACCTGGACGCCGCGCGTTATTGGGAAGCCAACGTGGAGTTCGACTACGTCCGCGCCGAACCAGGATGCGCCGTGGTGTCGGAAGTGAAATTTAAGAAGCTCACCGCCGCCGCGCGACGGCAACTGGAACATTATCTTGCGAATGGGTGGCAAGCCAGCGTGTTGTCACGCCGGTTTCAAGACGTGAAATTTGAGATATTGGATGTTTCAGTTCTCGGATAAGCAACCATGAGTGGCAGCTTTCAATTGCAGGGGCATAAAGCTCATGCCGGCAACAATTCAATCCTTATCCTGCGCCCCAAGACGCCAGCCGCTTGACTTAACATATTCAGGGTAGCCGAGGGATGAGACATGTCCAGTAGGCGGTTAACGGCGGCGCGGTTGGTTTTCATTCGCGCCGCCATTTCCGTTTTTGTGATTCTATTTTTCTGGCGCAGCCGGTCCAATTGTAAGCTCAACGCAGGCTTCAAAGCGCGAGCCTCAACCTTTTCAAAAATTCCCTGTTTCTTCAGGAAATCCCGGAAGTCACTGCCGCGATGATTCTTTTTGCTCACAATATCTGGTATTGTCGCGCCGCCGTTTCGCAAAGCCTACTTGCTGCCTAACGCCTGGCGGATTCTCTCCTCCACGAGCGGCGCACCCCGCCGGATCTGTTCCTGAAATTGCGCCCGCTGGGTCGAGTTCTGGCCGGACTGGGTGATGGTTGCGGTGATGAGTCCGCCCAGCAGATTCAAAACCGGCAGATGGTCGTATTCCAGCACCTTGAACACAATCCGCGTCTCGCCGGGCCGCACCTGGCTGCCGACGATGAAACAATCCCGGTAACTCAACAGCATGGTCTGCCGCGCCTGCAAGGCGAACAAATCAGATCGAGGTTGTTCAGACCGCACGATTTTGAAGCTAGGGTCGCCGCCGGAAAACGCCTGCTGGATGGCTGAAGCCACAACCCCGACCTCGACAGCGGTAGTCAGTTCGTGCTCGCGATACTTGTTGGCATCTTCAAACCCGCTCACCAAGACGTTGAAAGCCTTATACAGTTCCTGGATCTTCCCCCGTGCCCGCTGCTCGGCAAGCTCCGCCTCCTGCCGCTTCTTTTCCGCCTCGGCGCGTTCGGTCTCCCGCTGGGTGTAATCGGCCAGCATCTGGCGGGTTTCCGCGCTCTCCGAAATGAAGTTTGTGGAATCGTGCAACTCGGCGATGGCCGCAAGGTAATTGCCTCGGTCGGCATTCAGCCGGGCCTGTGCCAGATGATTCAGCCCGGCCGCTTCCCGGCGCAGTGTCATGGCCACGGGGTCGTCGGCCTGGTGTTTGAGCGCTTCGTCAGCGGCACTGGCCGCTTCAGCATAGCGCCCGTTCTTGAAATAACTCTGCGCCTCGCGTAGAGCCGCCGCGTAGTATCGGTTCACCAGCTTGGTCTGAAACAGATTGGTCTGGTCGGGCTTGATCACCATGCGCGTGCTGAGCGACTCATAACCGTCGCGATCAAGCGTGAACTGCCAGTTGCCCGCTTTCAGTTGCGGCACCGTGACCGGCGTTGTCCCCAACACCGTTCCATTTTCATTCCGCACCGTTGCGCCCGTCGGATCGCTTTCCAACCGCACCGCTCCGAAGCGGGGCGCGATGGTCACCGCCGCCGACTGGTTGGCCGAGACGACCACGCTGTTGCGTTCCTCGGAAAAGGGATATTGGGCGGTGACGAGATACTCGTCCGTCGGGACGGTGACGTTGGTGCCGGTGGTGTTCGCCCACGTCTGTTGGAACTCCGGCCCGCGAATCACGAGTGATTTTGCGGCGGGTCGAGTGGTGACCATCAAGGTTCCGGTCGCCCGCTGGAGATCAATGCATCCGAAGTCAAGCCTGCCATACCCGGTGAGCATGCTCTTGTTGAAAGTCACGCCCTTGGGATGGGTGACTTGGAATCGGTGCCAGCCTGGGGTGATTTGCTGGCCGCTTTCAGCCGCCTGCCCGTCGAGCATCGCCGCCGGCTCCGGGAAACCCCCATGGCCCGCCACCGTGACGGTGAAATGCAACCGGGTATTCTCCATCAGCCGTTGGTGCAGCCGGATCCCGTAAAGCACCAGCACCAGCAGAAACCACCACGCCAGCGGGCGGAGCACGCGCGCCCACAACCGGATTGAACCATCGTCATTGTTGCTCATAACATTATTGCACGACGATACCGCATAGTCCCAAGGTGAAGCTGGAAACGCGGAAGGGATTTCCCGCCAATACTTTTGGCAGTTGACCCCAGCCGGGCTCTGCCTTCATATTTGCCGGGATTCTTGACATGGACATCTTTGGATTCAAGTCAAAAAAGGGCGAGCATGATGATAACATCCTGCAACATTGGATTTCCCCCGTCGATGGTTTCAACCATCCCCCGCTCGAATTTTACGAAGCCGTCAAACGCGAGCTCGCCACCAAAAAGATTCCGCAACTCGACATGTCCTATGTCGAATTCGCCGAGGGCGGGATGTTCTCCGAGAAACGGGTCTATCTCCGCCTGATGCGGGAACGCCTGACCATTGACATCTGCGCCGCACCGTTCGGCAACCTTTACTTTTTCTCCTGCCGCACCCTGTTTGTCCCGCCGGTGATCGAACTGTGGCATCTGCTGCTCGTCGGAGGATTGTTTTTTGGCTTTTATCTGATTCTGGTCAATTACCTGGGCGTAACGTTCGCGGGCATCGCGTTCGTCACCTTTTTGGCGGCCATCACCCAGGTGCTGCGGAACGCCATGAGCATGGGGCTTTATCAACTCGACACCTTTTTGGTCAAGCTGGCGGGCATTGGACCGATCTATGAGCTCTGGTTTCGCAAGGAGACTTACTATCGGCACGACACGCGGATGCTTTATTTGAGCATCGTCCCGCAGGTCGTGCAAAAGCTCGCGGAAGAAGTCACCGCCGCCAAGGGCGTCAAGCTGACGCAGCAATTCCAACGCGCGCCAATTCTCGGGGAGCTCTACAAGGCACTGCCGCCGAAGACCGGCCCGGAGCAGCCGTAAATTATGGGCAACATCCACGAGCAGCTCTCCGAACAGTTTTATCGGTGGGAGCAACGTGGACGAGG
>CAIMLG010000042.1 GCA_903842235.1 uncultured Verrucomicrobia subdivision 3 bacterium | reverse complement strand
AGGCATTAGATCGGACAATCCAAGAGGGGGGCGCAAGCCGAGGTACGGCTGAAAAAGGCGGTGAATTTGACACGGCAGCCCGGATCATTAAACGGGTCGGAAACGGGGAGATCAGGCATCCTGGCCCCGTGCATATCGCCCATTGGATGTGGAATGTGGTGCCCAGATCTCTGGTTCCTGAAAAACACGAAATTTTTGCCGCTTGGGCGGGAAAAGATTGGATAGAAGTAAGGTTTGGAAGCTGTTCATATTTTGGCTGTTCAGCCACCGGTTCGGGGGAGGCTTATGGCATGATGGGGTGGTTCGGATTGCTCTATTGGGCGGCTCTCGGGTGGGGGATTCGCAAGATGGAAGGCTGGTTTAGGGCCACTCGAACCGGATTAATTATCTCAGTTCTCTGCTACCTGCCGCTGTTGCAATTAGTGATGCAGGATTTCTGGGCTGGGGCTATGAACGCCAGCATTGTTGTGTTTCCGGTAATGGCCTTGCTGAAATACACACAGATTCAACCAGTGCGAATCAAAAGACGAATTCGCTCAGGAACCAATAACTTGGTCCCCAAGGGTGGTTCGGGGGCTGCCGAACCAATTGATCCAGCAAAATAACGTGAACATCACTCTTGTCGGGGTCAATGGCGCACTGAACAGTGGCGACCAGGAATTGTGCGCCGGCACGATCCGGCTGCTGCGCAGTGTCTTTCCTCATGCCCGGCTGCAGGGCATTCACCGTAGCCCGGAGTTGCAGTCCCGCCATTTCCCGGAGGTTGAATGGTTGCCACAGATCGGGGTTTCTTATTCGCAAAACCGCTTCCTCCGCCGCTGGACCAATGCAACCGGCATCGGTGCCGCCGCGGTCGGGGCGGCTCTGCATTTGCGCTCCGGTTACGGGCTGCCGTCGGAGGCGCGGACTTCTTATCAGGCCATCGCCACTGCCGATTTGGTGGTGGGCTGCGCAGGCGGCTGGCTGGAGGATCATTATGTTTCCATCTGGACCAACCTCGTTCATCTGGCCATCGCCACCGCCAACCGGGTGCCGGTGTTTTTCGCGCCGCAGAGCATCGGCCCGTTCAGCCGCCCGGCGAGCCGCCGGCTGGCCACTTGGATATTTCGGCGGGCCTGCGGCTTGGCTGTGCGCGAGGAAATCTCTCTCGATTACGCGCGTTCCATGGGCTTGGGTGGAGCAAAGCTGCGCTTGTTCCCCGATCTCGCGCTCTTTGCGGAACAGGCCGACCATGCAGGGGCTGACGCTCTGCTGACTAAAATCTGCGGTTCGGAAATTCCGCCCCTTGCCGGCACTACGCTGATGCCATGGTCGTTCCCCGGTTCGGCCAACCCCGCCGACGAAATGACGCGCTATCTGGACAAGGTTGAGAGGGTCACCCGCTTGCTCTTTCAGCGCACGGGCATGAAGACCCTGTTTCTGCGCCAGATCCGCGATGACAAGGGCTATCGGGGGGACGGAGGCTTGTTGGAACAAATGGCGTCCCGCACCCGGGATTGTTCCATCGTGTGCCCGGATTATCTTGAGCCCGCCCTGCTGCGCGGCATGATCGCCCGTTGTCAGGCTTTTTGGGGTTCGCGCATGCATTCCAACATTTTCGCCGCCACCCAGCGCGTGCCGGTGGTGACCGTGGCTTATCAGCACAAGGCAGAAGGCATTATGAAGATGCTTGGTCTCGGCGATCAGGTGGTGTGGATTGATTCCTTCCAGCCGGAAGTTTTGGTCGGCTTGATTGAAGATGCCCTCCGTCAGCACCCGGCCATAGCTCGCCACTTGGATGAAAAATTCTGCGCCCTTCAGGCCGAATGGCCGCAGTTGCAGGAATTTTTGCGGAATTCCGTTGCCCAAGATCGCACCGTTGGTCAGCGCGTCCCGCCTGGCTCTAACCCAGCCCCGTAGCGGCGTCTCGGCAGATCGCCGCCAAAACATTAAATCATAATGCCTTTGTTTTTTCGTTCCTTGGTTGTCCAAATAAAAATCCTATGAAAATCTGGGTGGTTTTTCCCACGCTCAATCGTTACCAGCACGCGCGCATCGCAGCGGCCCGCAAGGCCGGGCTGCAAGTGGGCGTGATTGAAGTCAGCAAACTCGGATCCTACCCCATTCCCGGTTGGCGGGCCCCGGAAGCAGACCAGATGCCGGACGTGGTTTCTTTGTTCCACGATCGGTTCGCCGGAGAAGTTTCAAGCGTAGACCTCCGGCGTGGATTGCACGCGAAATTGGACGCAAAGCGTGATGAGATTGATGTTCTTGCCGTCTTGGGCTGGGGGAATCGTGAAGCGCTTAGCGCCTTGGACTGGGCAAATACAAATAGAATTCCTGTTGTGGCGTTTTCAGACAGCCACACAATTTTCAAGCGGCGCGCTCTTCTGAAGGAGTTACCCAAGCGCCAGATAGTGGGATTGTTTAGCAGTGCATTGGTTGCTGGACAGCCTCATCGAGAATACATTGGATCACTGGGAATACCACAAAGTGCAATCTTCGAAGGGTTTAACATTGTGGATAACGACCTATTTTCAATCCGCTCGAAAGAAATAAAGGCACTTGGAGTTCCATCTGGCGTTAGGGAACATCTTGCTCGTCCATTTTTTCTGTGTTCGGCACGTTTCATTTGGGAAAAAAATCTGCCGCGTTTCTTCCAAGCTTACGCTCGTTATCGCACGTTATGTGGCCAGCATCCAGAATCACCTTTGTCTCTCGTATTAGTTGGCGACGGGATACTTCGACCGGAATTGGAAAAGTTGCGTGCAGAACTACATCTAGAAAATACATTGCACTTTGAAGGCTATAAACGTTTTGATGATTTGCCAGCCTATTACGGTATGGCCTCCGCAATCATTCTGCCAAGTATTTCTGAAACTTGGGGCCTAGTGGTGAACGAAGCCATGGCAAGCGGCCTGCCGGTGCTGGTCTCCAACCGCTGCGGCTGCGCCGCCGACTTGGTGCAAGAGGGCGTAAACGGTTTCACCTTTGATCCGTATGATGTCGAACAAATGGCGCAGCTCATGGTGCGCGTGGCGAGCGGGGAGCCGGGAGCGCGGAGCGGGGAGAAGGGAGAAGGGAATGGGGGGAAGGAACCTACAACCCTCAACCTTCAACCTTCAACGACGCTGGCTGAAATGGGCGCGGCCAGCCAGCGCATCATCGCGGACTGGGGCCCGGAACGGTTTGCCTCGGGCTTGAAGGCAGCCGCCGAATGCGCGGTAAAAATCGGGCCCAAACGCGCCTCGCTTGTGCAGCGGCTGATTTTGAAAGCGCTCTTGTCCCGGTAGGGACGGTCGCGCTGCGCCGTCCGTGCCCCCCGGCAGGTTTCCGGTCTCAAGTTTCGTGTCCCCCGTGGTGGTCCCATTCGCGCCATTCGCGCCATTCGTGTCAAGCCTGCTGGTTGGCCTTTGCCCCTTGAGCGTTGAAGGTTGAAGGTTGAATGTTTCCATAGCCCCCTTTTGCGCTCTTTGCGCTTTTTTGCGGCCAAAATCCTTTTCGTATGGTTCGCGTTGTTCGCGGTTAAAATTGCTTTCCCAATTTCTGCTTTGTCTTTCATGCTTTTCCCTTTTCTTTTTCTCAAGTGAAGATCATTCATCTTTCTGCGTATTTGAGCCGGCGCGCCGGCGGTATTTTTGAGATTGAACTCGCCGTTGCGCTACATCTAAGGCAACAGGGTGTGGTAGTGGCGGCGCTTGGCCTGGCGGATGCAGATTGGCCGAAGGATTCCGCCCGCTGGTCGCCTGTGCCGGCAAGGGTATTTCCTACGTCGGGACCCGCCATCTTTGGCTATGCGCCGGGCTTGCTTCCCCAAATGTTTGCTGAACAGGCTGATCTGGTGCATTTGCATTACATGTGGATGTATCCCAGTGTGGCCGTTCGCCGCTGGGCGACCAAAACACGCCAGCCTTATCTCGTCACCCCCAACGGCATGCTTGAACCGTGGGCGCTAAAAAATTCCGCGTGGAAAAAGAAGCTCGCTGGCATGTTCTATGAAAATCGGATGCTTCACGGAGCCGCCTGTTTGCAGGCAAACACGGAGAAAGAAGCCGCCGACTTTCGCGCCTATGGCCTGACCAATCCCATCGCCATCATCCCGAATGGCATCGATCTGACGGGTGCGGTGGCAAGCGGGGAGCGGGGAGCCAGGAGCGGGGAGCGGAGGGCGGAGGACGGAGGTCTGCCCTCTGCCCTCTGCCCTCTGCCAACTTTGCAGCGTAAAGTTTTACTTTACCTGGGCCGGATTCATCCCAAGAAAGGCCTCGTCCATTTGCTCCGCGCCTGGGGGCAAATTCAAAATTTAAAATTCAAAATTCAAAATTCGGAACCGTGGGTTTTAGCCATTGCGGGCTGGGACCAGGGCGGGCATGAGGCGGAGTTGAAACAACTGGCTACGGAACTGGGAATTCCTTTTGCCGACATCCGCGAACCGAACCTGCAACCTGCCACCTGCCACCTGCCACCTTCGCTTTTGTTTCTCGGCCCTCAATTCGGCGACGCCAAGACCGCCTGCTATCGCGATTGCGATGCGTTTATTCTGCCGTCGTTCAGCGAGGGGCTGCCGATGGTGGTGCTGGAGGCGTGGGCGCATGGCAAGCCGGTGCTGATGACGCCGGCGTGCAATTTGCCGGAAGGGTTCGCGGCCAACGCCGCCATCCGCATTGAGCACGGAGCGGGGAGCGGAGCGCCGGGAACCGAGGGAATTGAGCGCGGGTTGCGGGAACTCTTCCAAACGCCCGGCGCCCAGCTCCGGGCGCTGGGCGCCCGCGGCCGCGCCTTGGTCGCCGAAAAATTTGCCTGGCCCAAGGTCGCGGCGGAGCTGCATTCGGTTTATCGCTGGCTGCTCGGCGGCGGCCCCCCGCCCGGGTGTGTGCGGCTGGACTAGACCTGAGACCGGAAACCGGAAACCTGCAAATTGAGATGTGCTTGACACCCGCCTTTCGGTGGGTGAATGATCACACATGAATACGCTTCTGGATCGCATTACCATTGACCCGGCCATCTGCCATGGGAAGCCCGTTATTCGCGGCCTGCGCTATCCGGTCGAATCCATCATCGAGTATCTGGCCGGCGGAGATTCCTTGCAAGAGGTGCTTGCGGAATTCCCGGATCTGGAGCGGGACGATCTCCTGGCCTGTCTGGAGTTTGCCGCCTGCTCCCTGAAAGCCCGGAGCCAGCACCTCGTGCTTGCGTGAAATTCCTCGTTGACGCCCATTTGCCTCCCGCCCTCTGCCTCCTGCTGCGGGCGGCGGGACATGAGGCGGTTCACCCCAGCGCTCTGCCCGCCGGCAACCGCACCTCCGATCAGGTCATCAACGCCCTTTCCCTGGGCGACCATCTTGTGGTGGTGTCCAAAGACACGGATTTTTACTACTCGCATCTATTGCAGGGCCGTCCGCCCAGGCTTCTGCTGGTCAGAACCGGCAATATGCGAACCCGCGATTTGAAGAGCCTTTTTGAGCGGCATCTGGCGACCATCGTCGCCTCTTTGTCTGAACACACGCTGGTGGAGTTGGATCGCGTCAGAGTGCGGGTCATTTCGCACCCCCTTTAATTTCCTTTTTCCGCATTTTTTTCATCTCTGCTTTCCACTTTTGATTTCAGGTCTCAGCCCTGCTCCACCGAAACACCGAAACCCTGACTTTGCCCCTCGACATCCTCAGATCACAAGGTAGGGACGGCCGCGCTGCGCCGTCCGGGGCGGGGGGGGGGGATTGGGAGAAAACCATGCCCTGGCTGGACCCAGCGCTCGCTGGTGCTGCCGACGCAACTTGGCACGGCCGGTTTTTTGGTTGGCCGTCGCCACCGTGGTGGCGCGCAGGGTCCGTCCGCCCGGCGGTCGCAAATCCTGGCTTGCGAGCAGACGGGAGGAGCCGTAACTTCACCCCATGAGCTATCGGACTGTTGAAGTTGAAATCAACCACGGACGCGTTCTGGCCAAAGGCGCGGAGCGCCTGCCCGAAAAAGGCACCGGCCTGCTCACCCTTTTCCAACCGGAGGTCGTCACCCGCGCCCCCATTTCCCCGCTCCAAGCCTTGGAGCAGTTGCAAAAACATCTCCGTCTGGATGCGGCCAAGGCGGGGGCCTGGATGACCGCCGTGCGTGAAGCCAGACGTTGATGCCGGAATGATTCAGCATGACTCATTTCGACACCAACTTTCTCATCCAAACTGTCGTCGCCGGTTCGCCGGCGCATGAAAAATTCCAGACTTGGTTCCATGCCCGGGAAAGCTGCAACGCCAGCAGTATTGCCTGGGCGGAATTTTTGTGCGGGCCGTTGGATGCTCCCGCCGAAGCCATCGCGCGCGAAATCTTCCCCAATCCAGAACCATTTTTACCCGCTGACGCGGTGCTGGCTGCCCGCCTGTTCAACCAGACCGGTCGCCGTTCCCGCAGTCTCGCCGATTGCATGATCGCGGCGGTGGCCATTCGCTGCGAAGCGAAACTGGCGACCATCAACACCCCTGATTTTCAGCCTTTCCTGTCTCACGGCTTGATTTTGGCATGATTCATCGCCACGAATCCTTCTGCTACTGAAGCACCGGTGCACCGAAGCACCGAAACACCGAAACACCGAAACCCTGACGCACCGGCTTTGCATGATCTCCCGCCGAACCCTTCTTAAAATTCTGTCTGTGGCGGCAGGCCTGCTCGCGCTGCTGGCCGGGCTGGCGGCGGCAGCGTGGCTGTATCCGCGCCAGGTGCTCACGGTGGAGAGCGGGCCGGTGACCGCCGATGTCCTGGTGGTATTGGGCGGGGGATCGCAGGCGCGGCCGCAGCGTGCGGCGGAGTTATTCCACGCGGGCGCGGCCCCCAAAATCATTGTCAGCGGGGCCGGGGATGATTTAAGCAATCAACGGGTGTTGGAAGAGCAGGGGGTGCCGGCGGCGGCGATCGTCCGGGAAAGCCGGTCGCGCTCCACTTATGAAAACGCCCAGTTTTCCATTCCTTTGCTCCGGGAGCTGGGGGCAAAAAAAGTCATCCTTGTGACGTCGTGGTATCATTCGCGCCGGGCGTTGAAAACATTTGAGCATCTGGCGCCGGACCTCACGTTTTATTCGCGCCCGACGTATCTGGATGATGCCGGCCGGGTGCCGCGCAATGTGCGCCAGGAAGAGCAGCGCTATCTGCGGCTGGAATATCCCAAGCTGCTCGGTTACTGGCTGCGGTATGGGGTGTGGCCGTTTTGACAAAGAGCACAGCAGGGAGCGGGGAGCGGGGAGCGGGGAGCGGAGCGCAGGGAACCGAGGGAATTGAGCGCGGGTTGCGGGAATTACTCGCCGCTCCCAGCTCCCAGCTCCAAGCTCTCGGCGCCAACGGCCGCGCGCTGGTGGCGGCGCGTTTCACCTGGCCCAAAATCGCCGCCGACCTCAAATCGGTCTATGAGTGGGTGCTGGGGCAGGGGCCCAAGCCGGACTGTGTGCACCTGCCGTAGCGCCGGCAAAAGCAGCTTCCATCCCTGACATTTTAACCACAAAGAACACCAAGAACACAAAGCGGACAATTCAGAAATCTTTGCGAGCTCTGCGATCGCTGCGGTTTAATCCCTGGTTAACCACCAAGCGCACCAAGCGGATAGAACCCCTATCGAACCAAGATGGCGGCGGGGTGTTTTATTCCCGTATCCAGCGTTGCCAGCTTCAGGGAATGTTTCTGCGCCAGATTCGCCAGATAAAAATCCGTTATCAATGCGCGACTGGTGGCAACTCTTCCAGACAATGCCCGCTCGTCATCCGGTATAAACTGCGGTTTTTCACGCTGGATAAAATCGGACAGCGCCAGCCGTGAGTCCGCCATGGATGCGTTAAAAGCCGGACTCATTGAAACCCGCAAAAAACCAAGTTCTGAAGTCGGGCAAATCGCTGTTTTTTTCCCGGATACCCACCGGAGAGCGGCTTCGTGCCCTTCGGATTCTTTCCAGATAAGGGACACCAGAAGATTAACATCCAGCAAGTTCACGGACTTTCCTCCAAGGCGCGCTGGCAGTCTTCCAACGTCAATCTGCGCCCATTGCTCAAAAATACGCGGCCATTATCCATCACAACCTTCGCGGGCGGCGGGTTTTGTTTCGGGCGATGCGCGGCCACCACGTCGGGAAGCGCCCGGCGGATGCATTGCAGGATGATTTGACTGACCGGCAATCCAGATTCCTTCTTGGCGCTGGCCAGTTGCTCCGCGTCCGCCATGGGCAAACTCAAGGGGTATTGCTTTGTTGGCATATAAAAGGCATATATCACTGGAAGTGATTTGTCAAAACAACGTTGGAACGGAATAACCGGGACCAAAGCGGAACTGACATTTTAACCACATTGAGCACAAAGCACACAGAGTGGATTTACTCCGGTATTTTTGCGATCTCTGCGATCTCTGCGGTTTAAGCCCTGGTTAACCACATCGAGCACAAAGCACACAGAGTGGATTTACTCTGGTAGCTTTGCGATCTCTGCGATCTCTGCGGTTCAATCCCTAATTAACCAAGAACACAAAGACAATATGATGAATCACAACATGAAATCCTTATGTGATCGGGTCCGTCAGACTGCTTATGATATTCATGCCTATCATGGGCATGGCCATCTGGAAAAGGTTTATGAGAATGGTCTGGCTCATCGCCTGCGCAAGCTGGGTTTGGATGTGAAACAGCAGAACCCCATCCAGGTTTACGACGAGGATGGCACGCGGATAGGGGATTACCTGGCGGACTTGCTGGTGGAGAATGAATTGATTGTTGAACTCAAGGCCACCAAGACGCTGGCACCCGAACACGAAGCGCAAATTCTTGGTTATCTGAAATCCGCCCGGATGGAACATGGGCTGCTCATCAATTTTGGTTCTTACCAGTTTGAGATTCGCAAATTTGTTTGGTCTGAAAACTGTTAGCGTTGCTCCTTGGCCACAAGGAGCACAGAACTGGCATTTTAACCACAAAGAACAAAGTGGATATTCAGGAATCTTTGCGATCTCTGCGATCTCTGCGGTTCAATCCCTGGTTAACCACAAAGAGCACAAAGTGGATTTACTCTGGTAGCTTTGCGATCTCTGCGATCTCTGCGGTTTAAGCCCTGGTTAACCACAAAGAGCACAAAGAACACAAAGCGGATTTACTCCGGTATTTTTGCGATCTCTGCGTTCTCTGCGGTTAAATCCCTGGTTAACCAGTTCCCCGTTTTTCACTTTGAAACATCGCCGCACTCTCCTGAAAGTCCTGCTGGCGCTCGCTTGCCTGCTGACCGGGCTGGCCGTGGCCGCGTGGCTGTATCCCCGCCAGGTGCTCACGGTGGAGAGCGGGCCGGTGTCGGCGGATGTGCTGGTGGTATTGGGCGGGGGATCGCAGGCGCGGCCGCAGCGGGCGGCGGAATTGTATCGGGCGGGCGCGGCCCCCAAAATCATCGTCAGCGGGGCAGGGGATGATGGGATCAATGCGCATTGCTTGGAAACCAACGGGGTGCCGGCGGCGGCGATCCTCCGGGAAGGCCGGTCGCGCTCCACTTATGAGAATGCCAAGTTTTCCATCCCTTTGCTCCGGGAGCTGGGGGCGAAAAAAGTCATCCTTGTGACGTCGTGGTATCATTCGCGCCGGGCGCTGAAGTCGTTTGAGCATCTGGCGCCGGAAATCACGTTTTATTCGCGCCCGGCCACCTTGGACGACACGGGCCACGTGCCGCGCAAGTTGCGGGAGGAAGAGCAGCGCTATCTGCGGCTGGAATATCCCAAGCTGCTCGGCTACTGGCTGCGGTATGGGGTGTGGCCGTTTTGACAAACTGACATGCTGACATGCTGAAAATTGAAAGACATCAATCAATATGAGATTAAGTGAAGAATTGCGTGGGCGAACCAAAACATTTGCTTCCGGGGTAATTCGGTTGTATGTGAAACTACCCAAGCACCGCGAGGAGGTTAATGTTCTCGGTCATCAATTGCTGCGTTCTGGCACTTCAGTCGCGGCCCATGCCCGTGAGGCGTCACGCGCCAGATCTAATTCTGAGTTTTGCTCGAAACTCGACGGCCTGTTGCAAGAGGCTGACGAATCGCAACTGTGGCTCGAACTATTGAGAGACGATTGCGCAATGCCAACCGATCTCATCAGCCCACTATGGCGCGATGCTGACGAACTCATGTCCATCTTCACGACGATGGTGTCGAAGCTCAGAAAGAACGGCACCTGATCT
>CAIMLG010000041.1 GCA_903842235.1 uncultured Verrucomicrobia subdivision 3 bacterium | reverse complement strand
GCCCGGTTCCAAGATCGGCCTCGTTTACGGCCAGATGAACGAGCCGCCCGGCGCGAGGCTGCGCGTGGCGCTTTCGGCGCTTGCCGTGACGGAATATTTCCGTGATGAAAAAAACCAGGACGTGCTCCTGTTCGTGGACAACATTTTCCGCTTCTCGCAGGCCGGTTCCGAAGTGTCCGCGCTGCTGGGCCGCACGCCGAGCGCCGTCGGTTACCAGCCCACGCTGGCCGCCGAAATGGGCGATCTTCAGGAGCGCATCACCTCCACCAAGAAAGGTTCCATCACCTCGTTCCAGGCCGTGTATGTCCCGGCGGACGACTTGACGGATCCCGCGCCCGCCACCACCTTCGCGCACTTGGATGCGACCATCGTTTTGGAGCGCTCGATCGCCGAGCTGGGCATTTTCCCCGCCGTGGATCCGCTGTCCTCGAGCTCCCGCGCCTTGGCCCCGGAATTTGTCGGCCAGGAACACTACGACGTCGCGCGCGGCGTCCAGAAAGTGCTGCAGCGCTACAAGGATTTGCAGGACATCATCGCGAGTCTGGGCATGGACGAACTCTCGCCCGACGACAAGCTGACCGTCTATCGCGCCCGCAAGATTCAGCGTTTCCTGAGCCAGCCGTTCACCGTCGCGCAGGTCTTCACCGGGCGCGAAGGCAAGCAGGTGCCGGTGGCGGAAACGGTCCGCGCGTTCAAGGAAATTCTCGACGGCAAGCACGACGACGTGCCCGAACAGAATTTCTACATGAAGGGCGGCATCGACGAAATTAAGGAATAATGGCCTACACGCTCCAACTGGAAATTGTCACGCCGGAGGCGAAGATTTTCTCCGACTACGTGGAGATGGTCACGCTCACGGGGGTGGCTGGCGACATGGGCATCCTGCCCGGCCATGAGCCGGTGATGACGCAGCTGGCCGCCGGCGAAATCACCGTGCGCAAAGAGGGCCAGAATATTTTCCTCGCGGTGGGCGACGGCTTTGTGCAGATCACCGGCGAACGCGTGGCGGTGCTCACCGATATGGCCATCCGGGCGGATGACATTGACGAAGCCAAGGCTGCCCAAGCCATGCAGCAGGCCGAGGCCCGCCTGACGCAAAAACTCAGCGAAGCGGAATCGGCGACGGTGCATGCCGCACTGGTTCACGCCACCACCCAGTTGAAGGTGAAGCAGCGGCATCGAAAGTAAGGGGATCGGTTCAAAACGAAACGGCGCGATGAGAATCTCGCGCCGCTTGGCTTTGCTCTACCGATGCATTACCCGGCAATCACGCCAATTTCCACCGGCTCCACGTTCACGCCTTGCTTCTCCAGCCACTTGATGGTGGCTTTCACTTCGTCGCGCGGCCCGTCAAGTTCCAGACAGACAATGCCAATTTCATCGGTCACGCTCGCTTGGCGGATATTGGTCACCACCTTGAATTTGTGGCCGGCCTCCCAGATAAAGGGCTTTTTGATCAGCTTGGGCGGATACATCAGCCACAGGCGCTGCTGCGTGGGGGTGGTGGGTTTCGTCGCCGGGATTTTTTTCTGGGTGGCCATATTTTAGAATTTGAAATTTGATATTTCAGATTTGGAATTGCCTAGCCGCCGGCGATGGCGGGGATGATGCTGATTTCGTCACCGTCTTTCAGCGGCGTCTCGCGATTTTGGAGGAAGCGGATGTCTTCCTCGTTCACGTAGACGTTGACGAAGCGGCGGACTTCGCCCTGATCATCCACGAGCCGTTCCTGGATGCCGGGGAAGCGCGTCTGCAATTCGATAATCGCCTCGCCGATGGTGGCGGCGTTGATTTCAACCAGCTCCTCGTTGTTGGTCAACTTGCGGAGCGGCGTGGGGATGCGGACTTTTTTTGACATAAAATCAATTCTGGATATGAACTGCTCCTGGCGTGTTGCCATCGTTCCATATTCCGACCCAGATTATTGCCAGCAACCCGGGGGCAAGGCAAAGTGAAAGTGTTCATTACCACCCTCACGGCTTGCCAGCTTCCTTGGTGTAGGCGCTCAGCAGCTTGATGTTGGCCGCCTTGGCCAGATCCATGACACCGACGATGCTTTCCCACGGCGACTTTTTGTCGGCCCGCACGGCGAGTTTGAGCTCATGGCCCCCGGCTTGGGCTCGGCTCACCTCCGCCTGTAGCTGGCGGCGCAACTCGGCCAGATCCATCGGCTGATTATTCGGGCCAAACCGGAATACGCCGCTGGCTTCGATGCTGATCACCAGCGGCGGATTTTCATTCGCGCCGGACTTGAGCGCCTGAGTGGATTCCGGCAGCGTGAGTTTAAGCGAGGGCTGCTGCTTGAGAGTCGTGGTCACCAGCAGGAAAATCACCAGCACCACCAGCACGTCGATCAGCGCCACGATGATGACGGCGGGCGCGGCGCGGCGTTTGTGGACGAGAAACTTCATTTCCGGTCGCGGTATTGACGGCGGACGAATTCGTCGCACAAGGTTTCCATCTCCACGGCCAGCACCTCGACTTTTTTGGTGAAATAGCTCCAGAAAATCAGCGCCGGGATGGCGATCAGGAGCCCGATGAGCGTGGCCCGCAAAATCAGGGCAATGCCGGCGGCGAGCTTGGCGGCATCGCTCAACCCGCTCTGGCCCACGTCGGCAAACACCGTCATCATGCCCGCGATGGTGCCCACCAGGCCGATCAAGGGCGCGATGCCGACGATGATTTCCAGGACGACGAGGCCGCGCTCCAGCCGGACGATTTCCCGGCGCGCGGCGGTTTCGAGCGCATCCACGTTTTCCGCCTTGGGCCAGTCGAGGCGATCGGCGGCGAGCAGCAACAGCCGGCCCAGCGGTGATGGGTGTTGGCCGCAGAGCTGGCGCAAGGTTTTCAAATCGGCCTCGGTGCGGCCTTCGGCCAGCGAATGGGCGATGGGCGGCGGCACCACTTGATTCCAGCGCAGCGTCCAGCCCCGCCAGAGAATAACGGCCAGGCCGGCCACCGAGGTCAGGGCCAATAAGGTATAAACAGCAGTTTCCATAGATTCAAAACCAAAGTGCCCTCAATAATAATAGAAGGTGAAAGTGATATCCCGATAATTCGCGCCGATCAACCGGTGCAGGTCCGCCGGCCATTTCTCAAACGGCGCCGCCTGCTGGATGGACTCCTGGCAGACGTAACCGAGCATTTCGCCAACCGTGTTGTCGGCCAGTTGCATGGCCTCCACGGTGCCATCATATTTTAAGCGAAAGCGCACGGTGACCTTGCCGGTGCGATCCTGCGCGAAATGGCGGCTGTCGAGCAGGTCATACCAGCGCTGGGTCACGGCCTCCACGATCTTGCGGTCGTAATCGCCAAAGGCGGTGGCTTTGGCATCCAGCTGTGACCAGTCCAGACGCCGCCGCACGCCGCCGTCCTGGCGCATTGACTGGCCGGGCAATTGCTGCTGCTGGGCCAGGGCTTCCTTCACCGTGCGCAGTCGTTTGGGCGGTTGCGCCGGCTGCTGGGGGGCGGCGGGGTCCTTCGCCGGCTTGGCCGAATGTTCTTCTCCAAGTTTCAGCGAAGCCGCCGCTTCGGCCGGTTTGGTTTCCGTTTGGGGTTCCTGGGGGGCGGATGGCTGGAGTTTGGAAAAGTCGGGCGTCGTTTCCGTTTTGGCAATGTCGGTTTGCTGGCCGTTGATCCTCGGCTGGTTGGCAGTGGTCTCGGGGTCGGGATTGGCAGCGCGGGAGTCTTTATTGGAATAATACCGAGCCTGCTTGGGCGCATCTGTGTCGGCGTGGGACACATCCAGAAAAACCGTTGGCTCTTCGGCGCGCGCCGCCAGCTTGGTCGGCGGGGAAATTTTCGCCTGCATTTTCTGCAGCCAGGCGGGCGGGTGCAGCTTTTGCCACCAGCCGAACTTTACGCCCGCAGCATAGCCGCCCCAGAGGGCCAGATGCACGAGCAGCGACGCCAAGAGCGCCGCCATCAGCCGCCGGATTTCGCGGGGGCTGAAGCGCAGGGAACCAAGCTCAGGGCGGGCACTGACCATGACCCGACATTTTGCCTTACGTTGCGGGGTGGGGCAACTGCTAGATTGCGGCCGCTCCGGGAAGGATTGCATCGGAAGCCGACTGCCGACAAACTGAGCCGACGACGCCATGAACCGCATCAAACTCCTTTCCGAGCAGGTCGCCAACCAAATCGCCGCCGGCGAAGTGGTGGAGCGCCCCGCCAGCGTTGTCAAGGAACTGGTCGAGAATGCCCTCGATGCCGAGGCGCAGAAAATCACGCTCGAAATCGGCGCGGGCGGGCGCAGTTTGGTGCGCGTGACCGATGACGGTTTCGGCATGAGCCGCGACGACGCGCTGCTCTCGCTGGAGCGGCACGCCACCAGCAAAATCCAGCGGGCGGAGGATCTGGCTTCGATTATCACCATGGGGTTTCGCGGTGAAGCGCTGCCGAGCATCGCCAGCGTCAGCCGGTTCACCTTGACCACGCGGGAGCGGGGAAGCGCCTCGCCCGAAGGTACGCAAATTCTCGTCAACGGCGGCACCATTGCCGAGGTCCGGGCCGCCGGCAGCGCGCCGGGCACGAGCATTGAGGTGCGCCAGCTCTTTTTCAATCTGCCCGCCCGCCGGAAATTTCTCCGCACGGAGGAAACCGAGGCGGCGCATATCCAGCATTATTTCACGCTCGCCGCGCTGGCGTTTCCCGAGGTGGCGTTCACTTTTTTCAGGGACGGCCGCAATGTCTGGCAACTGCCGGCGGTAAAATCCGGCCCCGCGCCCGCCCGTCAGATCGAGGCGCTGCGCGAGCGGTTGCGCGCGCTGCTGGGCGAGGAAAAACTGCTGCCCGTGAATTTCCGGGTGACGCTCGACGAGGGCGGCCAGCCGTTGCCGCCGGAGGAGACGGATATTTTTGAAACCGCCTCCCCCGAAAAACCCGAACTTCCAACTTCCAGTTCCCCGCTGCGCGTCTGGGGTTTGATTGGTTCTCCCGGGGTTTCGCGGGCCACCCGCGAAAGCCAGTTTGTTTTCGTCAATCGCCGCCCTGTGGAGAATCGCGGCATTAACTACGCGTTGATCGAGGGGTATCACACGTCGCTGATGAAAGGCCGCTACCCGGTCTGCTGCCTGTTTCTGGAAATCAACCCCGCGGCGGTGGATGTGAATATTCATCCCTCCAAGCGCGAGGTGAAGTTCCATCGCGAATTTGAAATCCGGAAATTCACCGCCCAGGCCGTGCGGGAGGCGCTGCTGGCGTTTCATACCGAGCCGCCCAAATCAGTTTTACCCCCCCCGCCCCCCCGCCCTCCCAGCGAACTAAAATTCGCGCCGGAGCTGCCCGCCCCCGCGCGGCCGAATTTTCCGGAGCCCCTGAAACCAACGGTGGCCGCGCCAGCCGCCATTCCCCCGGTTACGCAGGCGCTTTTGAAAACGGGCTTCGCCCCAGCGGTTCAACCTGGGCCGGCGGCGACAACTATGGAGGCTTCCCCAGCTCCCAGCGCCAATCTCCCAACTTCTGCGGCCACGCCGCTCCTCAATATTCCGCTCCGGCTCATCGGCGTGGTGGGCAAGTTGTATGCGCTGCTGGAATCGGATCGCGGCCTGGTGCTGCTGGATCAGCACGCCGCCCATGAGCGGATTCTGTTTGAGGAGATGCTCAGCCGGCTGGAGCAGAAGGCCTCCGCCCCGTCCCAAAAGCTGCTGCTGCCGGAGACCATCGAGCTGCCGCCGCGCGACGCCAATTTTCTGCGCGAGCAACTGTCCGCGCTCACCCGGCTGGGTGTGGGCCTGAGCGAGTTTGGCGAGCGGACGTTTCTGCTCGATGCGCTGCCGCCGTTTGTGAAAGTGCCGGATGCGCGCCGGTTTGTGTTCGATCTCGTGGATGAATTGCGGGCCGCCGGGCGCGAGGTCAATCTGGCCCGGCTCGGAGAACATACCGTGGCCAAGACCGTCTGCCGTCACGCGGTGAAGGCCAACGACCCGCTGGCCGGGGCGGAATTGGAAAAGCTCGTCGAGAATTTGCGCCACTGCGCGATGCCTTACACCTGTCCGCATGGCCGCCCGACGCTCATTGAGATGAACTACCGCGAACTGGAAAAGAAATTTGGCCGTTCGCAATAATGGCGGGAGGCGTGGGCGGGGTGGGGCGCGGATGGGCGAAGGGCCGTCTCTCCCGAGGTTGCCATCGGGAAAGACCGCCGTCCGGGCCGGCTACTTTTTCTTGCCAAAGGCGCTCTGTTTGGCAGCGACGGCAGCGGTTTTCTGCTGGTTGGCGCTGCTGGTTTTGGCCTGTTTCTGTGAGGATTTCTTCTGGTTGGACTTTGGTGATTTATCGCCCATAACATTTATTTTTTCTGCGAGTTGACTTGCCTGCGGCATATTTATTTCTCCGGAGGCAGATCCATCGTGTCCCGCCGGGCGGGCATTGTAAATGATGGATGCAAATGGTCGGGCGCGCCGGGGCGCGCCGGCGGGCATCATCCGTGCGTGATTTTCTTCGTGTTCATCCTTCTAATTCGTGCTTAAATTCTGGGGCCCATGAACGAGTGGAACATCCAGTCCCGTGCACACGTCTGCGAGGCGTGCGCCCAGCCGTTTGTCGATAAACAGCCGTTTCATACGCTGCTGCTCGACGAAGCGGCCGGGTTGCGCCGCTCCGACGTCTGCGACCCGTGCTGGCAAAAACAATTCGCCGGCGACGCCACCAGCCGTCCCGGTTTCATTTCGCATTGGCATGGGATTTATGAGGTGCCGCCCGCGCAGCCGGTCGAGGCGATTCAGAAGGAAACCGCCGAAACCGTCCTCCGCAAGGTCATTGCGCAGAATGATCCGCGCTATGCGCCGGCCGCTTATATTCTGGCCGTGATGCTGGAGCGCAAACGGATCCTCAAGATCAAGGAACAGTTCAAGCGCGACGGGCAACGGGTTTTTGTCTATGAACAGCCGAAGACCGGCGACCTCTTCACCATTGTCGACCCGGGCTTGCATCTGGGCCAGCTCGAACAGGTGCAGCAGGATGTGGCGCATCTGTTGGAACATGGGGTGAATCCGCCCGCGGCTGCGCCGGCGCCTGAAACGCCGGCGCCGTTGGCAGAACCCAGCCCCGCGGCGGAAACCCCGCCGGCCCCCCCCGCCGAATCCGCAGCGGCCAATTAATTTCTCACCGTGTCCGACCTCGCCGAATTCCAAGCCCGTCTCGGCTACCAATTCCGCGACGAAAAACTCCTGCGGCTCGCCTTCACGCATCCTTCCGTCGCGCACGAGGCCAGTCTGCCGGCCCCTCACAATCAGCGGCTGGAATTTCTTGGCGATGCGGTTTTGGGCCTGATGCTTGCGCGGCAGCTTTACGAACAATATCCCGCGGCGGATGAAGGCGCGCTGACCAAGGTGCGCGCCCGGCTGGTGAACGCTTCCGCGCTGGCGGCCCATGCCCGCGCGCTGGGGCTGGGGGCCCATTTGGTCCTGAGCCGGGGCGAGGAAAACACCGGTGGCCGGGAACGTCCCTCCGCGTTGACGGATGCGTTTGAGGCGCTGCTGGGGGCGATGCTGTTGGACGGCGGTATTGAAGCGGTTCGGGAATTTATTTTACGCGCGTTTGCCGCCGATCTGGCGGCTCTGGTTCCGCCGGCCGGAATTGAGAATCCCAAAGGCGAATTGCAGGAGCTGCTGCAAGCGCGCTCCCCGGCCCCCCCGCAATATCAGTTCATCTCCGCCCGCGGGCCGGACCACGACCGCGATTTTGAATGCGCTGTCTGGCACGACGGCGTGGAACTCGCCCGGGGCGGCGGTAAAAGCAAAAAAGCCGCCGAGAGCGATGCGGCTCAGGCGGCTTTGCAGAAGTTGCGCGCTCAATAGCGCGGCACGGTGCGGTCAATTTCCTCCGACCAGGCGGCGATGCCGCCTTTGACGCTCTTGATGTATTTGAAACCCTGCTGACGCAAGTAGGTCAGCGCCTTCATCGAACGCACGCCGGCTTTGCAATGCAGGTAGTATTGCTGGTTCGGGTCGAGTTCGGTGAAGCGTTCCGGCAACTGGCTCAAGGGCAGGAGCGTGGTGCCATTGACTTTGGCAATCTCAAATTCATCCGGCTCGCGGACATCCACCACCTTGATGTTGAGGCTGGCGTTAGCCAGGGCTTGCTTCATGTCCTGCACGGTCACTTCGTCGGGATTGCCGGTGTTTTCCGGTTCCGGCACGATGCCGCAGAATGTTTCATAATCAATCAGTTCCTTGATCGTGGGGTTTTCGCCGCAGATCGGGCACTTCGGATCGCGACGGAGCTTGAGCTCCTTGAACTTCATGTCCAGCGCGTTGAAGAGCATCAGGCGACCGGTCAGCGACGCGCCTTTGCCGAGCGCGAGCTTGAGAATTTCCGTGGCCTGAATGCAGCCGATAATGCCCGGCAGCACGCCCAGCACGCCGCCTTCCGCGCAGCTCGGCACCATGCCGGGCGGCGGTGGTTCGGGATACAGACAGCGATAGCAGGGGCCGCCCAAGTGCGGTGCGAACACGCTGGCCTGGCCTTCAAAGCGGAAGATCGAGCCGTAAACATTGGGCTTTTTGAGGAGCACGCAGGCGTCGTTTGTCAGGTAGCGCGTGGGGAAATTATCCGTGCCGTCCACCACGATGTCGTAGGGGCGGATCAGGTCGAGGGCGTTCTCGGAGCTGATGCGGGTGTTGTGGATGACCACTTCGCAGTTCGGGTTGATGCCGCGCAGCGTTTCCTTGGCCGACTCGGCTTTGGAGCGGCCCACGTCGGCGTCGGTATGGAGAATCTGCCGTTGCAGGTTGGAATAATCCACGGTGTCGAAATCCACGATGCCGATCTTGCCGAGGCCCGCCGCCGCGAGATACATCGCGATCGGCGAGCCTAGGCCGCCCGCGCCAATGCACAGGACGCTGGTGGCTTTAATCTTCTTTTGGCCGGCCAGACCGACTTCGGGCAAAATCAAGTGCCGCGAATACCGGCGGATTTCTTCGTTGTTTAATTCCATAAATCAGGTCGCATAAAGTAGGGTAAAAGCGGAAGAAATCAAGCGGCGGGGCAGGAGTGGGGCAAAATGGCCCATTCAAAGGGCAGACGCGAAGGGGGAGATTCCCTCGGACCGGTGAATCGGGGCTAAAAATCGAGGGCAGCAGCCGATTGGGTGCATTCTTGATACAGCTCATAAATCATCTGGACAACAAGTCGTATAAACGTTACATATACGCCAAGATTGGTTTTGACGGGTTGGGAACCGGAACCTCCGCCGGGGCCGTTCTTTGACAGAGAGAATTTTTGCTGGCCCTGGATGAACCCGGGGTGGTCTTTGCTTTGACCTGTCCGCAATGACCGCCCCCGCTGCCGGGCGTTGTCTGGTTTTGGCATCCGCCACCTGCCCCGGGATGGTCGGTGCGAAAACTCCGATTTCACCTGCGGAAAAACCGAAAACTGGTAGTGAAAAGGTATGATTTTTTTTATGCTCTATCAACCACTTACAAACGTTTTCCGGTGTGGGGGTAGTGTTTTAGTCCCCGCCCATCTCGTGCGGCGGTATCCCCGGTCCGGCTCTGGAGTCGCCCGTGCGCCGCCAGAAAAGGGGGTGCCAAAAAGTGCCAAACCACGACTTAGCCTGGTTTCCGAGATTTTGAAACCGGTCACCGGATGTCATCTTTTATGGAGGCTTTGCAAGGTTCGCAAAAAGGCGGACTCTGGGGTTCCCAAAAAGACCAAAGCTCCTTTTGGCCCGGACCGCGCGGCTTGCCTGCCTCGGCTTGATTAACAGTATCAAGATGCACCCCAGCCGATTGGGCTGCGTTTCCCTTTGACGCTGCGCGCTTCGTCGCGTAGCGTATTCACTCATTTTTTAACCTTGGTGATGGAAGGACTATTGTGAATTTTTTCAGAAAGATTTTCCCGTCGAAAAACGACCGCGATGTGAAGAAGATCCGGCCGGTGGTGGCCCAGATCAACGAAATCGAGGCCGGGCTCCGCAACTTGTCCGACGAGGACTTGCGGGCCAAGACCGCCGCGTGGAAGGCCGAGTTGTCCCAAATCGAGGACCCTGCGGCGCTGGCGGCCCGGGTGGACGAAATTTTGCCCGAGGCGTTTGCGGTGGTGAAAAACGCCTGCCGCCGGATGTGCGGCCAGGACATCATCGTGCGCGAACATCCGTTGCGCTGGGAGATGGTGCCGTTCGACGTTCAGCTCATCGGCGGCTACGGCTTGCACACGGGCAAGATCGCGGAAATGGCCACCGGCGAAGGCAAAACGCTCGTTGCCACGCTGCCGGTCTATCTCAATGCGCTGACCGGTCGCGGGGTGCATGTGGTGACGGTCAACGATTATCTCGCCTCGCGCGATGCCGAATGGATGGGCGCGGTCTATAAGTTTCTCGGCCTGACCGTCGGCGTGATTTTGCATGATCAGCCGCCGTCCGTGCGGCGCGAACAGTATTATTGCGACATCACCTACGGCACAAATTCCGAGTTCGGTTTCGATTATCTCCGCGACAACGGCATGGCCCTCCGCAAGGAGGAACAGGTGCAGCGCGGGCATTACTTCGCCATTGTGGACGAGGTGGACTCCATCCTCATTGACGAGGCGCGCACGCCGCTGATCATCAGCGGCCCGGCGGTGCATACCTTTGACGAGCAATACGGCCGGTGGAAGCCGGCGGTGGAATCGCTGGTGCGCGCGCAGCAGCAGTTGTGCAATCGTTTTCTCAAGGAAGCCGAGGAACTCATCCAGAAGCGGCATCCCGCCGACGGCGCCAATGTGACCAATGCCGATGCTTTGGAAAAAGAGATTGGCCTGCTGCTCTTCCGCGTAAAAACCGGCCAGCCGCGTTCCGAAGGCTTGATGAAAGTTCTGGAAAATCCGGAATACGCCGGGATGATGAACCGTTCCGAGCTGGAGTTGCACAAGGATCAGAAGAAGGTGGATTTGTATCGCGAAAAGGAAGAGCTGATTTTCGCGATGGACGAAAAGAGCCAGGAGGCCGACCTCACCGAGAAGGGGCGGAATTTTATCAGCCCGGAGGATCCGGACGCGTTTGTGCTGCCAGATTTGACCACCCTGCTGCACGAAATTGACGTCGGCCCCGAGCCGGATGCCCGCAAGCGCATGGAGGCCAAGACCAAGCTGCAATCCGATTTCGAGGCCAAGGCGCAGAAGATCCACGCCATCTCGCAATTGCTCAAGGCCTACAGCCTTTACCAGCTTGACGTGGAATACGTCGTGCAGGAGAACAAGGTCATCATCGTGGACCAGCACACGGGTCGCCTCATGCCGGGCCGCCGCTGGAGCGATGGGTTGCACCAGGCCGTGGAGGCCAAGGAAGGCGTGCAGATAGAACGTGAGACGCAGACGCTTGCCACCATCACCATTCAAAATTATTTCCGCCTTTACATCAAGCTGGCCGGTATGACCGGCACGGCCGAAACCGAGGCGCAGGAGTTTTTCGACATTTACAAGCTCGGCGTGCTCACCATTCCGACGAACATGCCGAACATCCGCCAGGATGCCGACGATTCCGTCTATAAAACCCGCCGCGAAAAATTCAACGCCGTGGTCAACGAGATCAAGGCGCTCCATGCGCAGGGCCGCCCCGCGCTGGTCGGCACCGTGTCCGTCGAGACCAGCGAAATGCTGTCGCGCATGCTGAGGAAGGAAGGTCTGATCCATTCCGTCCTCAACGCCAAATATCACCAGCAGGAAGCGGAAATTGTCTCCCGCGCCGGGCAGCGTGGCGCCATCACCATCGCCACGAACATGGCGGGCCGCGGCACGGACATCAAACTCGGCGAGGGCGTTTCCGCCGTCGGCGGTTTGCACGTGCTCGGCACCGAGCGCCACGAATCCCGCCGCATTGACCGCCAGTTGCGCGGCCGTTGCTCGCGGCAGGGCGATCCCGGCAGCTCGCACTTCTTCATCTCGCTGGAAGACGATTTGATGCGCCTGTTCGGCAGCGACCGCATTGTGAAGCTTATGGAACGCATGGGCCTCGAAGAAGGCGAAGAGCTCAAGCACGGTTTGCTGAATCGTTCCATCCAGCAGGCGCAGAAGCGCGTCGAGGCCCACAACTTCCAGCAGCGCAAGCGCACGCTCGAATACGACGATGTGATGAACAAGCAGCGCGAGGTCATTTACGGCTTCCGCAACGAAATCATCAACAGCGACGACGTCCGCGACCGGCTCATGGACATCATCGAGGAAGTCGTGATTCAAAAGGTTATGGATTGCACCGATGCCACCACCGAGCAGGCCGAGTGGCGGATCCGTTCGCTGGCCGACTGGGTGAACTTGAATTTCCCGCTGGGCATGCCCGAGGCAGAAATCATCAAGGCGGCCGCCGCCGGCAAGGAAAAGCCCGTGGCCGGCTCGTTATTCGACGGCCTGAACGAAGGCCAGTTCGCCGTCTGCAATTTCGTCACCGACGCCATCCGCAAGGCTTATGAGCTCAAGGTCAGCTTTGAGGAGCCGGAACAGCTGGCCACCGTGGAGCGCTACACGATTTTGAGCGCCATTGACAAGCTCTGGCAGGAGCATCTTTACGAGATGGACAGCCTGCGCTACAGCATCGGCCTGCGCAGCTACGGCCAGCGCGATCCGCTGCTGGAATACAAGGCCGAGGCCTTCAAGATTTTTGACGAGCTGATGGTCAGCGTCAAAACCGAGATCTGCCACAACGTTTTCCGCAGCGCGTCCAGCCTGATGGCGTTTGAAAACTTCCTCCGCAACGCCCCGCGGCAAACCCTGCATCAGGACACCAGCGCGTTCGGCGGCACCAGCACCGGCACCGGAGGGGCTGGCAACGCCAGCGACGTGGTCAGCGAAGCCGCCCAGGCGGCCGAAGCCCAGGCCAAGGCCCGGCCTGTCCGCACCGGTCCCAAGGTGGGCCGCAACGATCCGTGCCCCTGCGGCAGCGGCAAGAAATACAAGCAGTGCTGCGGAAAATAAGCCCGGGGCCGCAACCGCCCCAAGCAGCCGCGCAGTTGCCGTCCGCCGGTGGGGAGAGCGTCCTCGCGAGCCGGATTTAGATCTGGTGACTGTGCGTCCCCCCGGCTCGCGGGGACGCTCGCTCCACCCACCAATCCCCGCCCAAAAACGTTCACCGCAAAATAGTTTAAAATCAATGTCGGTTTTCGGCCGGGGGCGGCAGT
>CAIMLG010000040.1 GCA_903842235.1 uncultured Verrucomicrobia subdivision 3 bacterium | reverse complement strand
CAGCAGCGGCGGGATATTATCACCGGGATGAGAATAATCCGCCGCGAGAAACGTGTCATGCATGTCCAATTCGCGCACGGCGACACCGTTGGCCCAGGCCGCCCATTCGCACTCGAAGCGCTGGACGTCCGGCACGCCAAAAAGCGCCGCCCCGCCCGGCCGCGGATGCGCCAGCGCCTGTGTGCGGGCATTGGCAACGGGCTTTCGATTGATCGCCGCGATGGCGACCGCAGCGTTATCGATGACCCGGTTGACCACCATTTCGGCCACTTCAGGAATCACGGGAGCGTTGTCCGCCGCAACCGATGCCAGCTTCCAAGCCAGTTGCTCCGTTTTTGCCAGCGGAACCTTTGACGGATAGACTTTGACGTGGTGAAGAATCATAAGTTATGTGCTTTCGCGCTTGTAGCTGCCGAAACGGGGCTTCAGACCGCTACGTTATCCTCCCCGCATTGGCGCCAAGAAATCAATCAGGGCGATGTTCGATTTCCTAATCAGGATTATGGTGACTTCAAGTCGGAGCGCTTCACTTTTTGGGTCCTTGATATGGCATTCTTTTAGCATCGTTTATTGGGCAATTGTGCGGACGTTATGCGAAAATTGGCTTCGTTCGGTACAATTTCGATTATCGTGAAAGTCCTCTTTCCATCCACTCAATCCCGCATGGGCGGTCCGCAGAGCCTTCTTCCCGTAGATCCACAAAGCACATTTCATATACCTCATCCGCCACCATAGCAGGCCTGTCAAGCCCCCATTTTTTATTCTAGGCAAAAAATTCCCACCTCTCAAAGAAACTTGAAAAATGCATGGCTATTCACGAGGGGCGGCACCGCCATGTCTGCCGACACGAATCTCGGCGCGACAGAGGTAGAACAATGCTCAGATGGCGCCCGCAGGGCCAGGATGCTAAATGTCTGCGCTGCTGGAGATCGGTACCTGAGACCTCTTATTCTGTGAAATCTGTGCCATCTGTGGCTCCTTTCCGTACGTTTGTGGATCCGCAGCCAAACGACGGTTTTAGCCACAGATGGCACAGATTTCACAGAAACGAAAGTTGAGGCTGCGGTTCCACTCCCGCTTACCTGAAAACCGAATAGTCCTGTCCTGCATCCCACAGCGCTTGTAATGTGGCTCTGTGATTGACCTTCCAGCGCCGGGTTGCTAAGCTCCCGGCATGACCCCGGCTGAGAACCAATTGCCGCCGGCTGCCGGAACGAGGCGAAGGGCCATTGTGGCGCGAATCGCTCTGGCAATTCTTCTGGCGGCGTTTGTGGGTACGCTTTTCGTCCCCTCCACGCGTGAAGCCCATGTCCTTTGCATGCGGATGCTGCTCCATTTGCGCGGCAAAACCCTCGTTCAAGGAATAACTACGGACAATGCGACCTTGCCGTTCATTCCACGAGTTGTGTTCACGGAGGCGTATACTCAAGAGCTTCGCAGTAACGCGTGCAACTCGACCACCGATTATATCCGAGCCTGCGCGACGACGAACTCCGAAATTCTCGATCCGCCCCCGCCGCGCTTATGGACCAATACTCCCCTGCTGCGCTGGGCGGCTTGGAAATACACTGTGGTTTACGCCATCCACGGAACCAACCACGACGCGGGCGAACTTGGCGTTCGGCGAGCCAACTCGGCGCTCGAACTGGTACAAATGGCCCAAGCCGCGCAACCCACCAACGGCGCCCTCTGGCTGGCCGAGGCATACCTGAGATTCGGCCAGAGCCAGCAGGAACCCGGCCTGGCCGCCCTACGAATGGCGGCGGCAAAACCGGATTGGCGCGCCATGGATCGGGACGAGTTGATGGAACTGACGACGATCCTCGAAACAGGCGGCCTTTCCATACTGGACGCTGTCATCAAAGCCGATGCCGGCGAACTGCTAGACCCCGCCGGTCGGATTCTGATCATCCAAAACGGAGTCAGACGGGGTT
>CAIMLG010000039.1 GCA_903842235.1 uncultured Verrucomicrobia subdivision 3 bacterium | reverse complement strand
CGTGGTCTTGTTCTTGAACGCCGTGCCATAGATGCGCTGGAGCTGCGGGCCTTTTTCGTCGCCCTTGTAATACGCGGCGGCCACGCTGGTGAGCTTGAATGCGCCAATGTTGCCGGTGCGCATCACGTGCGGCCCGGCGCACAGGTCAATGAAATCGCCGTTCTTGAAATAGGAAATCGGTTCGCCTTCGGGAATCTGCTTGAGCAAATCCAGCTTGAACTTCGAGGCGTTGCCCGGCCGTTCACCCAAGCCGCCGAGCCGGCCGGTCTGTGCTTCCGCGATGGCCTGGTCGCGTGTGACGACGATGCGTTCGAAGGGATTATTGGCCTTGATCTCCTTCTTCATCTCCGCCTCGATCTTATCAAAATCCTCGGGCGAAATGCGGTGCGAGCATTCGAGGTCGTAGTAAAAACCCGTCTCGACGGGCGGCCCATAAGCGAACTGGGCATCCGGCCAAAGACGCAGAATAGCCGTGGCCATGACGTGGGCGCAGGAGTGGCGGATGCGCTCCAGCTCGGTCATCTTGGCGCGGTCGTCCAAAGTTTTGCGTTCGGGATTCGGCGCGTCGGGCGTCGGTTGTTGTTCAGCAGACATGGGAAGAATTTAACAACAAAGGAACAAAGAAACGAAGCGGAAAAGCCGCAGAACCAGCGGGGAAAAAATGCGACCTTGCCGCTGGGTGGTTAAGGATGCCGCCACAGGACTAACCTGAGTGTCCCGGGGGGGCGGAATCGGATGAATGGGCGGCCGCCTTGGCCGCGGCGGCGGCGGCGGGATTCTGCGCCGAGCCGTTTACAGAGGCCAGCGAGGTAACGCCCGTGCCAAAGCCAGCCATTTCGTTGAACCAGCGCTGATCGCCAGTGAGCGCATCGAGGCCATACATGTAGCCGTCCACGGCAACAATCAGCACCCCACCCTCCAGCAGGAGCGTGACATACTGCTGGCCTTTGGGGAGTTTTTGCTGCCACACGATTTCGCCGGTTCGCTTGTCGAGGGCGGCCACGCGCCGGTTGAAGCCGGTGAAGATCAAATCGGATAGGTTCATGGACTCCACGCTACCGGGCACCCGCTCTTGGGCAAGAATAAATCAACCTTCGGTTTTCGGCCCGACGGGGATGGTCGCCCCGCCGGAATGCAAATGCCGCCTCCCCAATGCAGGGCCGGCCTGGCTGTGGCTCATCCATACCAATCGGGACCGACCGGTAACAAAAGGCCGGGGGATTGCGTCTGGTAAGCGGGTTGTCCGGTGGGCCGATTCAGGTAAGCTGATTCACAAGGAAGCCATGCGCCGCATATTCATCAGGTTAGCAGGAGGTCTGCTCAGTCTGCTCTTCGCCGCCAACGCGGCACGGGGGCAAGCGACGGCGCTGACATATACATCCATCACGATCCCGATGCGGGACACCAACAGCTTGGCCGCCGATCTCTGGTATGCCTCGCCCACGCTGACCGCCAAACCGGTCATCCTGATCCAGACGCCTTACAACCGGAAACTTTACCGGACCAGCAACATTCCCGGCTATGCGGGCGGCGCGTCGTTTCCGGCCGATACGAATTACAATTACGTCATCGTGGACTGGCGCGGGTTTTACGGGTCGTTGGGAGCGGCGGCGCCGGGCTATAATCGCGGGCTGGACGGCTACGATTGCACGGAATGGATTGCCGCGCAGCCGTGGTCGAACGGACGCATTGGCACCTGGGGTTCCTCCGCGCTGGGGCAGATCCAATACCAGACAGCGTTTCAGCAGCCGCCGCATCTGGTGTGCTGCAACGTGCAGGTGCGGCATTTCCAGACGCGTTACGACGATTACTACTACGGCGGCGACTATCGGAAGGAAGAGACGGAGAGCATCGCCAGCCTGGGCTTTTTTGATCCCAGTCAAATTTTGGCCCACCCCGATGATGATCTTTACTGGAAAACCGTGGAAGCCGTGACCGATACCCCGGATAAGCTGACGGTGCCGGTGCTGGTGGTGGGCGGCTGGTTCGATCATTCGCCGGATTCCGTGCTGCGGTCCTTTGCGGAAATCCAGACCAACAGCGCCGCCCCGGTGCAAAGCCAGCACCGGTTCATCTTTGGCCCGTGGACGCATGGGGGCGTCGGCGAACTGACGCAGGGCGGGTTGGATTTTCCCAATGCCACCAATTTGTTTGATACGGAAATCCAGTTCTGGGATTACCAGCTGCGGGACCAGACCAACGACGGCTGGAGCCGCCAGCCGGTGGTGCAGTTTTATCAATTGGGCGAAAACATCTGGGTGGACAACCATAACTGGAACGGCGCCGCCACTTGGGCCGGGATGCCGCGGGCAACCCAAACCCTTTATTTCCGGGTGGCGGGCCAGTTGACCCCCACCCCGCCGGGAACGGACGAAGGCGCGGATGGCTTTGCTTATGATCCCAACGATCCCACGCCGTCGTTTGGCGGGGCGCGTTTTACCCCGTTTACCCCCACCACGCCGGAAGGGCCGCAGGATGAATCCACCAACATCGAAACCCGCACGGATGTGCTGGTCTATTCCACGCCGGTTTTGACAAATGATCTGCGGCTTAACGCCACCAATCTAACGGTGACGCTTTACGCGGCGTCGGATCGCACGGACACGGATTTTGCCGTGCGGCTGACGGATGTTTATCCCGACGGCCGGTCGCTGATCCTGGCGCAGGGCATTCGCCGGGCGCGCTTTCGCAATTCCCTCCGCACGGAGCAATTGATGACACCGGGCGCGGTTTATGCCATTCCCGTGCAAATCCAGAATCTCGCCTGCACGTTTCGCCAGGGGCACCGGCTGCGGCTGGTGATTTCTTCGGCGGATTATCCGATGTATGACCGCAACCTGAATGACGGCGGGCCGATGTATGTCACCAACGGCACGCCGCTGGTGGCCCACAACACGGTCTGGCACGATGCCGCCCACCGGTCGCGGCTGGATTTCCAAACGCTGCCCGAGGATCTCGACGGCGACGGCCTGCCGGATGTTTGGGAGGCCGATAATTTTGGAACCCTGGCGCGGGACGGCTCCGGCGATTTGGATGGCGACGGAATTTCTGATCTGAACGAATATCTGGCAGGCACGCAACCGACCAATGCGGCGTCCCTCTTCCGAATTGAAAATCTGGTCTGGCAGGCCCCCACCAATCTCGCCATCACTTGGTCCAGCGTCAGCAACCGGCACTACAGCGTGCTGGCTGCCACCGGCAGTCTCACCGCGGCGTATTCACCTGTGGCCACCAACCTGCCCGCCACGCCGCCGTTGAATGGGATTAATCTGACGCCGCCCGCGGCTGGGCCGGTTTTCTTCCGTGTCAGTGTTCAGCCGTAATGGCCTGCCGGGGAATTCATCTGGAGTTATGCCAGCGCTGTGAGCTGTGATGAATGGCCACCCAGGCAAGCCGGTGGAAGATCATCCTTTCAGCGGCGTTGGTTGTCGGCATGGCAGACCATGTCAATCACCACGGTGCTGGCGAGGATGAGCACGTCATCGGCACCATCCGTGATGTCCACGCCGTAAGTGTCGGAGAAGGCAAACCAGCGTTTGGAAACCTCGGCGACGGTCGCGCCGCCGCATGTGAAGGTGTATTCCATGTCCATAAAGCTGCCCTGCGCCTCGTAGTCATCCGGGCCGGGCACATCCACGGTGAATTGGCAGCGGGAGAAGGTGAACAGCTCCTTCTTGACCACCGCCGCAAGTTCGCCGGCGCGGTAGATTTCATAGGTCGGCCCCCACGCAAGTAGTTTCTGGCGAATGAAGGCGAGTTCGTTTCCGTTCAGATCCTGAAAGGAAAGCTTCTTGCCAAAGCTGAACGCCTTGCCGTCCACGAGGTAAACGTCCTCGCCCGCCTCGTTTTTAATGGCGAAATCGTCACCAAAACAAAACACCTTTTGCTTCATCAGATAGCGCATGGGAACAGCTTAACCACAAAGGCGCGAAGACACGAAGGAAGAAAAGAATTCCAAGCCTTGGCGCCTCCGTTGTTCAAAAATCAGCGGCGATTCATCAAGGCTTCAATCGCATCGGCTTCAATCGGAATCTGTGCCATCAAATCCCGCGGGCCGTTTTCGGTGACGAGGACAGTGTTTTCCAGCCGCACGCCAAAGCCTTCATCGGGGAGATAGATCGCCGGTTCCACCGACAGCACCCAGCCGGGCTGGATTTTGAAATGGTTGTAGGTCACGTCATGCACATCCAACCCGATGGGATGCGAAACGCCGTGCATGAAAAACTTCCTCACAGCCGGGGCGTCGGGCTTCTGTTTCTTGACCTCGGCCATTTTCAGCAAGCCAAGGTCAACGCACTCTTTGGCGGTGCGCTCCTCGCATTCGAGGCGTAAATCCTTCGTCGTTTTGCCTGGCACCAGCGCGGCGATTTGCGCGCGGAAAACCCGCAGCACGGCGTTGTAAACCTGCTTCTGCCGCCGGGTGAATTTGCCGCTCACGGGAATCGTGCGCGTCAGGTCGCTCATGAAATTGCCCAGGCTGGCGGCCACGTCGAGCAGTAGCAAATCGCCCTTCCGGCATGGCTGATCATTCTGGTCGTAATGCAAAATATTATTGTTCGCGCCACTGGCGATGATGGGCGGGTAGGCGAACACGCCCTTGTGCCGGATGAATTCATGGGCGAACTCCGCCTCGACTTCCGCCTCGTTCACGCCCGGCTTCACGAACCGGCAGACGCGCTCGAGACCCTTGCCGGTCAGCTCACACGCGGCTTGGATGACCTCAATCTCGAAGGGCGATTTGACCGTGCGCAGCTCATGCATCACCGGCGCCAGCCGGTGGTAGCGGTGGAGTGGGAATTTCTTCAGGGTGTCCGCCACAAACCGCGCATCGCGCGATTCCACCACGCTATCGGTGCGCTGATGTTCGTTGGCGTTGAGAAAAATATTTTCCAGCTCGCACATCAGCGAACGGAACACGGCCGGAAATTCCGAGGTCCAGCGGATATTCTGGATGCCGGAAATTGCCGTGGCCTGCGCCTTCGTCAACTTGTGACCTTCCCAGATTTTCAGATTTTCATTCGGCGCGCGCAAAAAGAGGATTTCGCGCTGGTTCGGGTCAAAGGCGTCTGGTGCGAGCAGCAAAATCGTTTCCTCCTGATGAATGCCAGTGAGGTAAAATAAGTCCGCGTTCTGCCAAAACCCCAGCGTGCCGTCGCCGTTGGTGGGCATGATGTCGTTGGCATTCAGCGCGGCGAGCGAGCGCGGCGGCAGCTTTTTGACCAGACGCGCGCGGTTCAGCGTGAACAACGCGGGAGGAAGCGGAACGGCTTTCATGGCAAAAAGTCTAAATGCGCCCGGCAAATAAACGATATTTTTTTACCGCCCGGCTTTTCTATAACTACGTCTGTTTCCGCAGCCAGAGCAACCCGCCGAGCCCGGTTAGCAGCAATCCGGACACCGCCCAGGTCGCGGCGTTGGCGGATTGCGGCGCGAGCGTCAGCGCGATCGCGCCGGTGGCCGGGCCGAGAAAAATACCCGCGCCGATAAAGGCTTCGTGCAGCCCGCCGTGTTCGCTGCTCGCCTCGCCCACATCCATGGAATAGAACAGCGACGAGTAATAAATCAGGCCCGTGGCCACGCCAAAGAACAATTGCGCCACGATGATCAGCCAGAGCTGTTGCGCGAGCAAAATCGTGGCAAGGCTGGCGATCAGCAACACGAACGCCCCGAACAGCCAGCGAAACCGGTAATGCCAGCCGCGCCAGTGCCAGAGCACCGCGAAGGCGCCGAACCGGCCGAAAAACCAGAGGGAACAAAAAATGCCAGCCTGCGTGGGCGAGAGCGCCATTTTTTGCGCGATGCCCGGCATGACGGCGATGAGGGTGTAGATGGCGATGTAGGCAAACGGATTTGCCAGCCACGCCATTTTCAGGAACGCCTGCGGGCTGACCCGTTGACCTGGAGCGGAACTTTCCGGCGCTCGATGATTTTCCTTCTCCGGCTCCGGGGTGGCGGCCAGCACGGCATCGTGGCGTTTTTCCAGCCAGAGCAGCAGGAGCCATTGCGCGCAAAAGATGCCCGCCGGCAGCCAGAAGACTGCCCCCGACCCGAGCACATCGTAAAGTTTGCCGCCGGTGAAATACGCCAGCGCCGCCGAACCGGCCCAGGTGCAGTTATAAATGCCCACCATTTCCTGCACGCCGGCCTGGGCTTCGCGTTCGCAGACGAGGGCTTCGAGCGCCGGCCAGGTGAGCAGCAGCACCACGCTATAAACGCCCACCAGCACCAGCAGTGCCGCGACGTGGTGCGCCAGCAGCCCGCTGAGGAGCATCACGGCGCCCAAGCTGGCAAAGCCGAGCTTGAGGCTCAACCGCCGGCCAAACCGCGCGGCGAACTTGCCGCCCTGCCACGCCGCAAAAATGTAAATGAAACCGGAAAAGGCGGTGACGGCCAGATTGCCCCGGTTGCCAAAGCCGAAATGGTCGCGCAGGAAAAAGAACAGGTAGTTGAAATAATACGACGCCGCAAGGGTGTTCAAACCCGTGAGCGCGAAATACCCGGCCTTCAGCTGGCGATGCGTCATAGGAAGTCCAAGGTCTGAAGGCTAAACTCCAAAGTCATTTCATTACGGTGGCCATCAACGTTGGACCTTGGACTTGGGACTAGAGACTTCGTCGATCGCTTGGCGGCAATACCATTTCACCGCGTCGGTCATCGGTGGGGTCAACAGCTCCAGATCCGCCGCGCTGCACCAGCGGATGTCGTGATGCTCGGCGGTGGCCAAAATGGGATTGGTAGGGACATCGCGCGGCGCTGTCCGGTGGCCCTCCGCCAGGAGCGGCCGCGCCCAGTAGATCATGCCGATGTGCTCGTGGGTATCGCTGATGCGGTGGATGTCCAGAAAGCGCGGCGCAATCAGCGCGCGGGTGCCGGGCGACGTGGTGGGCGGCCGTTCGCCGAGCAATTCCACATCAAGGCCGCTCTCCTCCTTGGCCTC
This sequence comes from uncultured Verrucomicrobia subdivision 3 bacterium, assembly GCA_903842235.1. Taxonomy (GTDB): domain Bacteria; phylum Verrucomicrobiota; class Verrucomicrobiia; order Limisphaerales; family UBA11358; genus UBA11358. Next base: position 28,553 of record CAIMLG010000039.1, on the reverse strand, counting down.
GCGGAGGGCGGCCTGCTCCGGGTCTTCGTCCAGCTCGATGTGCCCTCCGAGCGGCAGCCACTTGTCGAGCTTGCGATGGTGGATGAGCAGAAGCTTGCCGTCGTGAACGACAAAAATCGCCACGGTGAAATCAATTTTTTCGTGCAGGTGCGCCATAATCAGCCCGACAATTTTAACAACAAAGGGGCGAAGGCGCGAAGGAAGATTTTGGGCGGGGCCAAGGGCGAGCGGCCTGGGGCTGGAAAAGTTGGGCATGGAATGGCGGAACGGCCTCTGGCATCCTTCCGCCATGAAGCTGATGGAATATTGCCTGTTGGCGGCCAGCTCACTGTTTGTGATCGTGGATCCGTTTGCGGTCATTCCGGCGTTCATCGCCATGACGCCGAACGATTCGCCGGCGGAGCGGACGCGCATGGCGAAAATTGCCTGCCTGGTGGTGGCCGGCGTGCTGCTGGGGTTTGGTTTTGCCGGGAAATGGATTTTTCAACTACTGGGCATCACGCTGCCGGCATTTCAAATCGCCGCGAGCATCGTGCTGCTGCTGGTGGCGCTGGACATGTTGCGGGCGCAACGATCCCGGGTGCAGGAAACGCACGAGGAAACGACGGCCGGGGCGGAAAAAACCGACATCGCCGTGACCCCGCTGGCGATTCCGATGCTGTCCGGGCCGGGGGCGATTTCCACGGTGATTTTGTTGCAGGCGGAAGCGAAAACGGTCTGGCACAACCTGATCCTGGTGGGCTGTATTTTGCTGGTGGCGCTGGCGAGTTACTGGGTGCTGCGGATGGCGGCCCACGGAGCCCATCGGCTGAACCCGATCGCGCTACGGATCGGCACCCGCGTCATGGGGTTGCTACTGGCGGCGATTGCCGTGCAGTTCATGGTGAACGGCATCAAGACGCTGGTGCCGCACTGGTTTGCGTGAGCCAGCTCATATGTTTACATCCGTGACCGCGCGCGTATGAGCGCTGCGGGGCCTATGAGAACGGTAAAATCGACTGGCACTATGGTCAAAACGGTTGGAAGGCTGGATAATTCGGCGGCCAGACCCGCTAAATTCACCGCCGAACCGGTCAAAGCGGCTGACAGACAGACCAAATCTGGTGACAGTTCAGATAAAGCAAACGACCGATACGCCAAACCTTCTGACCGGCTGGAAAAATAATCCGGCAGATCCGGTAAATCTGGTGGCAGCATGGTCAAAGCCGGTTGCAGCGGCGTAAAAGCCATTATCCAAACAAACAAAACGGACGCACCGTTGCCGATGCGTCCGTTCGTTGATTCCGGTCCGGATAATTACTTCATCCGGTCAAATATCTTCTGGAGAATTCGCCTGTCTTTCACGCCGCCAACGGCAGGATGTCTTTCAAGTCCTGTTCCGCCGTCTTAATGGGCATGAGGTTGAATTGCTCGTTCAGCACTTTCAACACGTTGGGCGCGACTTCGATCAACCGTGAACGGCCTTGAGCCGGAGCGCGGCGGCCTCGGCTAGGGCATGAATCGTCTCCGGGGAAACTTCGCTGTGATGTTTCTGGATGCCCTGCTCGTGCAATTTGAAATGGTGAAAGTCGGTAATGCCGGCCAGCCGCAGTGTGTGGGCGCCACATTCCAGCGGACATCCGTCGATCATCATCCGTTCCGGGGCGGCGTTGACCGTGGCCAGAATGGATTTGACGTGGCCGCCGACGCCGGCGAGACAGGACATGCGGGCCACCTCGAGTTCTTGCAGCTTTCGTGCCATGCGGTCGGCGAGTTCACCGGCATGGGAGCAACCGGAGCACGCCAGCACACACGGCCGGAGCGGAGTGGAGGGATGGTTGGGCATAAGTCAAACGGGCCGGGCCAGGGCGGTGGTCATTCGGCGGCCCGCTGTTGTTGTCGCACCCACAGGCCAATGCCGGCGAGCAGGGCGAGGTTGGGAAACAGCATCGGGGCGAAAATGGGCGCCCCGTGAATGATGCGTTGGAACAGGCTCCCGCCTTCGGCCAGGAGATCCGCCCGCAGATGCAGGGCAAAGCCAGTCAGGCCGACAAGCGCTTCCAACAGGAGGACCATCAGGCAGAGCCAATAATAGCGGGTGCCGGTTTTCTGAATCAGCGGCACGACGAGAAAGCCGACGGCCAGCGCGCTGGCGATGACGGGGATCCATTCCACCTTCCAGAAAAACCCATTTTGGGCGTGGTCGGTGACGCTGAAGATGAAATTGCCCACGAAGCCGCCCAGCGCGAGAAGGATGACCCATTCCGCCCATTCGCGCGTGTTGGCGGCCACGGAGCGGTTGAGAATGAGCAGCAGGCCGATGCCGGTGTAGGCCAGCGGCGCGGCGAATGGCGCGGTGTAAACCAGGCTGGCTAGCGTCCACTGCTGGAAAAATTGGCTTTTCAAATGCAGCACCAGCCCGGTTACGCCGATGATCACGGAAACCCAGCCGGTGACATTGCCCAGCGTGCGCCAGAGAAAAAGTTTTTCCTTCGCCAGCGCCCAGAGCGCGGGCAGCAGCAGCGCCGGCGCGGCCAGCGAGAAGACCAGCGGCACATATTCCGCCCGGGAGTGAAAGGCGTTGACGCTGTGCGCGAGGAAAATGTCGGGGGCCAGACCGCCAAGGTTGAACAGCGCGAACAGTTCAATCCAGATGCGCGGCTGCCGGAGCCAGTTATTTTGCATTTTCCCTGCGGAGTTGGGCGGCCTGCTCCTTGAGCTCCACCGTTTGCTCCAGGATGGGATAGTTGCCGTGCCACTGCACATAATCCGCCCCACCCATGAACGCCGCGTGCTTCGCGGTGCGGCCGTAGTAATGCCAGAGATCGAAGTAGGTGAACTGGATCGGCATGGAGAAGGCGTTCGTTGAGAGCAGGCCTTCGGCTTTGAGCGCGTCCATAATGGACTTCGCCGCGAGAACCTTTTCATTGGTCGCGTCCACCACGGCGGCACCTTCCTTGTAAATGCGGTCCACGAGCGGCGGCGTGTGGCATTGCAGGCAGATGTGCTTCATCTTGTCTTGCGCGCGGTCGGCGTTGGGCCGCAGCGTGGTGACTTCGGCAAACAGGTTATACGACAGGCGCTCCGAGGGATCGTGCGTGACGCCGCTGCCGTTCAGGCCGCTCATGTGGCAGGTGGCGCAGGTGGGGATGAACATGTCCTTCGTGGTCAAACTGTCGGACGGCGCTTTCAGGTTCAGCAGGTCTTTCTGCGCGGCGAAAATTATGCCGTGCTTGGACTGCGTGTAGATTTCGATCTGGGAATGATCCGGGCCGAGGTGGCACTGGCCGCAGGTGCTGGGCATGCGCGCCAGTTCCACGGATGACGTGTGTCGCGTGTGACAGAGCGTGCAGTTGCCGATGGTGCCGTCGGCATTCGGCTTGCCGATGGCGTGACAGGTGATGCAGCCGCTCTTCGCCGCCGATTCACCTTCGATCTTGGTGAGCGGATGGCCGGGTCGCTTCATGGAGCCGGGGTGTAGTTTCTCCATCTGCTCAATCATTTCCGGCGAAAAGTCCTGATTGCCCACCACCGCCACCCACGACGGCGCGGCGTGGCGGCTACGGACGAATTGATCATACACCGCCGCGTGGCACGTCTTGCAGTTGGCCGGAGTGACGCCGCTGTTGATGACAAAGCCATTATGGTTCGTGCCGGTTTGACCGGTGGCTACCTGGTGACAGTCCAGACAGGTCACACCCTTGGTCGCGTGTTTGCTCATCTCGTATTCATGCACAATTGAATACTGGTTGTTGCGGTGGCACTCGGCGCACTTGCCGCTGGCTTTGACCAGATCCACGTTCGGCTGTCCAACCACGATGGCCGGACGCAGTGAGTTGATGACAAAGGCCGAAACAATCAGGGCGGTGCCGATGACGATAGCAATGAAGACAGCGCGGAAGTTCATGATCAATTCTTGGACTTAAACGGTCAGGCGGTCAATTGCAGAATGGAATTCAAGTCCTGCTCGGCCGTCTTGATGGGCATGAGGTTGAATTTCTCGTTCAGCACCTTCAACACGTTCGGCGTGACGAACGCGGGGAGCGTGGGTCCGAGACGGATGTTGCGGATGCCCAAGTGCAGCAACGTGAGCAAAATAGCCACGGCCTTCTGCTCATACCACGAGAGGACGAGCGAGAGCGGCAGGTCGTTCACGCCGCAGTTGAACGCCTTGGACAGCGCCACGGCGATCTTAATCGCGGAGTAGGCGTCGTTGCACTGGCCGATATCGAGCAAGCGGGGGATGCCGCCGATGGTGCCGAAGTCGAGCTTGTTGAAACGGAACTTGCCGCAGGCGAGCGTCATGATCACGCAATCTTTCGGGATGCTCTCGGCAAACTCAGTGTAATAGTCGCGGCCGCTCCGCGCGCCGTCGCAGCCGCCGACGAGGAAGAAATGCTTGATCGCGCCCGCTTTCACGGCGTCCACCACTTTGTCCGCCACGCCAAGCACGGCGTTGTGACCGAAGCCGACGAGAATCGTTTTGTCTGGCCCATCTTCAGTAAAGCCGGGCGCGGCGAGCGCGGCTTCGATGACCGGCGTGAAGTCCTGATTGCTGATGTGTGTGATGCCCGGCCAGCCGACGAGGCCGCTGGTGAAGATGAGTTTCTGGTAATTCTCCTGCGGTTCCTGAATGCAGTTGGTGGTCATCAGAATCGCGCCCGGAAACTGGGCGAATTCCACCTTTTGATCCTGCCACGCGCCGCCGTAGTTGCCGACGAGATGCTTGAATTTCTTCAATTCCGGGTAGCCATGCGCGGGGAGCATTTCGCCATGCGTGTAGATATTGATGCCTTTGCCTTCGGTCTGGATGAGCAACTTTTCCAAATCTTTGAGATCGTGACCGGAAACAAGAATCGCCTTGCCTTTCAAGGGTTCCACCCGCACGGGCGTCGGCACGGGATGGCCGTAGGTGCCAGTGTTGGCGGTGTCGAGCAGTTCCATGACGTGCAAATTGACTTCGCCGCACTTGAGATTGAGCGCGAGCAGCTTGTCCACCGAGGGGATTTCTTCTGCGAGATAGAACAGGGCTTCGCTGATGAAGGCGTAATTTTGCTCGGACTCATGCCCAAGAATGACCGCGTGTTCGGCGTAAGCCGCCATGCCCTTGACGCCGTAAAGCAGCAATTCCTGCAACCCGGCGACATCCGCGCCGAAACTATCACGACGGGTGAGGCTGGAAACTGCTTCGCCCTGGGCGACGAGCGCTTCAGTCGTGCGGGCGGGCGACCAAGTGGCCGGACCGCGAACTTCTGTCACCGTTTGCCCCGCCTTGGTGGCAGCCGCTTCGTAAAGCGATTTGGCGCGCGTGCGGAGTTCCACGGCGCGGCGGATGGTTTTCTCAATGGCCGCGTCGTCGAAGTTCACGTTCGTGACGGTGACGAAGAGCGCTTCGAGTAGAAACCGGTCGAGCGCGGCATCCGTGGCACCGAGTTGCCGGGCGCGATGCGTGTATTGCGCGATGCCCTTGGCGGCATGGACGAGCAGGTCTTGCAGGATGGCGGTGGATTCAGTTTTGCCACAGACGGCGAAATCGACGCAGCCGGTGCTCTTGGAGGTTTGTTCACATTGGAAGCAGAACATGATGATAAATGTCTTTCTGGTTTCGTTATTGGATGCCGCCGACGCGGCGGTTGATGCGCAAGAGAATGCCAGTCGGGCCGCGAACCGGCCTTGACGCAGGTCAAAGAAATGAGAAATGCCAGCCAATGGCAGCGGTGAGGACAACCACGATGCCCCAGAATAATTCCATCAGGCCCACTTGCCGCGCCGGAAAACGGCCCGGGCGGGCGGCCAAATACCAACCCGCCCGCGCCAGCAACAGCGCGGAAACCATCACCGTCAGCCCCGGCACGAGCGCACGGCTGGCGAGCCAGACCAGCCCGCCCGTGGCGCTCGCCGTGATGAGTAAAGCCGGCGCGGTGGCGGCCGCCTCGCCTTTGGCGCGGCGTAGCAGCGTGCGCACCAGCAACACGGTCGGCCCGGAACGCGCGAGCATGACGGCGGCGAGCGCTAGGGACTCCATGACCGGCCAGCCCGCCAGCGTGGCAAAGGTGGCGGGTAGCAGGGCGAAGGAAATGGCACCGGCAACTTCCGCCGAGCTTTGACGACTTTCGCCCTGTGCATCCAGCGCCATGAAGACGAGGCCCGCCGCCAAAGCGGGCAGCAGCGGCCAGAGCTGGAGCCAGCCGCTAAAATATATCGAGATGCCGAGCGCCAACGCCGCGAGGGCGCTCAAGCCGAGGACGCAGTTGGCCGCGAGCGTCCGCTCAGGCCCGGGCCGGCTTTGCAGCCGGCGCTTGAGAGGTCGCCGGAGAAAGAACGCCGCGAGGGCGGCCCCGGCAAGGCCAAATCCAGCCCGCGAGGGCGCGGCGAGCAGGCCGAGCGCCACGGGTTCAAGGGCAAGCGACCAACTGCCGTGTTCCTTGGGCCAGACTAGGCGGAAAATTTCCGCCCGATCAATTTTCGTTAATGCGAACACACCGGCGGCGTGGGCAAGGTCGCTTTCATGGCCGCCGCTTTGAGCTTGGAAATTTTCACGCGGCATTCCTCGGGCGTGTCCAGCAGCACGTCCCACGCAAAGGCACCTGGCCACTCGACGGCAAGCTGGTTCAGCAGCTTTTGCGGGTTGTGATGGTTCCAGAGAATGAAATGGCCGCCGACCGGCAGATTCAGGCAGGTGCGAACCACGAGGCCGTGCTTGATGGAGCATGGCAATTCGCGCACGTCTAGGACGCCGTCGGGGCCAATGGTGGGTTCAAGGGAGCATTCGGTATTCATAATTTGTTTAAATTTTCGGGAGTGGGGAAATTTCCGCAGGCTTGGTCAGCGTGAGCAGCATGGCAAACTGCTGGGTGGCGCGCACGGCGTGCGGCAGGCCCGGCGGCAGGTGCAGCAAATCGCCCGCCTTCAGCGTCTGGGCGTGACCCGCCAACGTAAATTCGCATTCGCCCGAGAGGATCTGCACCAGCGCGTGCTGGGTGGACGTGTGCTCGGTCAACTCCTGACCCGGCGCAAAGCCAAACAATACCACACGCAGGGCCGGGGCGGCGAACACGGTGCGGCTGACAATGCCGTTTGGCGCAAAACGCGTTTCCTGCGCCAGCGAAATCAGTTGCTCGCGGCCCAACGGAATCAAGGGTTCTTCTTTCATGCGGACAAGATAGCGCATGACGGGCCGGGCCGCCTTGACTCAGGTCAAATCCGGGACGGTTAGTTTTCGCCGAGATTATGCCGGAGCAGGTCGCCCAATTTGCGCGGCGAAAGGATCGTGACAGTCCGGCCCTTGACCGTGAGCAGTTTCTGTTTACGGAACCGGGCCAGTGTTCGGGAAAAGGTCTCGCCCACCGTGCCGAGCTCGGCGGCCAGCACGCGCTTGGTGGTTTTCAGTTCGATGGTCGCCGGTTTTTCGGCGGCCTGGTCTGGGCAGCGCTGAATGAGCCAATGCGCCAGGCGGGTTTCGACGTCTTTCATGGTCATGTCTTCCAACTGGCCGATGATGGTGCGCAAATGCGCGCTCATGGACGCCAGCATCCGCAGGGCGAGCTCGGGCTGCCGCCGCAGCAGGGTCAGGAAGCCGGCTTTCTGCACCAGCAACAATTGCGAGGATTCCAAGGCGCGGGCGTCAGCGGGATATCCGGCGGGGGACGCCAGCGCCCCTTCGGCAAACGATTCGCCCGCCTGAAAGACATGGATGACCTGCTCCTTGCCGGCGGCATTGACGCGATGAACGCTGACCGCGCCGCGCAGCACCAGATAAAACCCGCGCGAGGGTTCGCCTTCCCGAAAGAGATATTCATCCTGGGCGCAGGCTTTCACGACGCTGATGGCGGCGAGGTTGCGCAAGTCTTCCGGCGGCAGGCCACTGAAGAGGCTGCAGCCCCGCAGGGAATTGAGCAGCGCGGCATTTTTGAGTTCGGTCAGGGCGGCAGGCATGTGGGCAAAGCGTGTCAGCGCCGCTCACGGTGCGAAAGCAAAAAAGCCAGGCCCGCGAACGGCAATGAAGCCTGGTTTTCAAACGCCGCCCAAAATCCCCGGCTGGTCGCCCACGCCCGCTTCAGCAAACGGCTCACCAAGTCACCCCCTCAAATAAAAACTGCCGTGGCCCTTCGGCTCCGGCCAGCGGTAGTCGGATTCAAACTTCCGGTCGTCGCAGAAAACCTGTTCAAACCGGGTGGGTTGAAATACCCTTCAGGCGTGGATCCGGAAGCGCAATTGCTCCAGCGCTGCCGCCGCGGCGAGGCGGCGGCGTGGGATGAATTGTTCGACGCGCATTACGCGGCGACCGGGCGCTTCATTTTCCAGCTCGCTTCCGATTTCACCGTGGAAGATGCCGAGGAAATCTGCCAGGAGACCTTTCTCGCGGTCATCAAAAGCCTCGACTCATTTCAGGGCGAAAGCCAGTTGCAGACGTGGATTTTCCGCATTGCCAGCAACAAGGCGCGCGATTACCGGGAAAAGCGCAATGCCGTCAAGCGCGGGGGCGGCCAGGCGACAATTTCCCTTCAGGCGGAAAATCCCGAAACCGGCCTGACGCCCGATCCGCCCGCGGAGTTGCCCAGCCCGGCTGACTTTCTGATGCAGGCCGAAGCCAGCGGCTTGGTGCGGGAAGCACTGGAACAATTGGGCGAACCGTGCCGCGAAATCGTGGAGCTACGCTACTTCGGCGACTTGAGCTATGAGGAATTGAGCGCCGCGCTGAAGCTGAACCCGAAGACGGTCAGTTCACGCCTGAGCAAATGCCTAGACCGGCTCGAAGCCATCGCCCGCAAAATATTTATGCGGGAAAATTCGGATTTTTCCCGTCCAATTAACTGACAAACGCATGGAACCGGAACGCAAAATTGAAAAGTTGCTGCGCGCCAGCGCCAACCAGCGCCGCAAGGCGGCGGGGAAGGCGTTTGAATTGCATCCCGCCACCCGCCGGCTGTTGCAGGGCGAAGTGGCGCGCCAGCAGACAGAAGCACCCCAAGCCGCCGCCGCCTCGTTTTCCTTTTGGCAATGGTTGCGGCAGCGGTGGCTGGTGCCGGCCAGCCTGACGGTGGCGATCCTCGTGGGAACGTTGCTGCTGTGGCCGATTTTCCCCACGGCTAAGATGCAGTCACCCACCGTATTGGCCTTGAATCAGTCCCCAAAAGACGAAATGGCGGCACCAACTGCGGCGGCGGATAGGAACGGCAAGCTGGCTGAGGCGTTCAGTGTTTCACAAGCCAAAGACAATCCTGCCCCTGCGACCGCGCTGGCGGTCAAAACAGGTTCGACTGGCTTAATGACCAAGAGCCGCGTTCAAGCCACCGACGCGGATAAATTCGCAGCAACCGGCCGCCCCAGCCCGGCGCTGCGGCTGGCGGCGGCGGAGCGGGCTAAAATTGCACCCGCAACTGTGGCATCAACTTCGGTGGCTGCAAATCGTCCCGCCCCGGCGGCGGCGCCCGGCGAAGGGGCGGGAAGCCCGGCGCACGACGCCCGCGCCCTCGGCTTGGCAGGGAACGCGAATGGCGGAGTGAGATTCAAAGATGCGGCCGCCGCGCCGGAAGCGGGCTCCGTGGCGGATCACCAGCCAACCGCCCAAAACCGGCTGGCCTTTCAGACGTTTGGCCGGGCGGAACCCGCCCCGCTGAGTCAGAATAATATTTCCAATTCGCAGCGGTTCACCCAAACCGTGGCCCCGGCGACAAAGCCGCCGGTATTGGCGTCCTTTGAATTTCAGCAAAATGGCAACGCCGTGGTGATCGTGGATCGCGACGGCTCGGTTTATCAGGGTTCGCTCCAGCCGGAGCCGACCAACGTGCAAAATGCGGCGGGTGCCTCCGGGCAGCAAGTTGCCGCCGTAACGCCAGCGGTCAACCAAGTCGCAAATAATGCCAGCCTGGCCCAAAATATGGCCTTCCGCGTGGCCGGGCAAAATCGCACCTCCAAGCAAAACGTCGTGTTTGCCGGCAATTTGATGCAGTCCGCCCCGGCGATGGGGCAAATGCAATCGGCGGCCCAAAAAGATCTGAGACCGGCGACCGACGGCCAGGCGGCGGGCTGGTTCGCCAATTCGCGCATCACGGGCACCGTCACGGTGGATGCCACGAATCAAATGGAGATCGACGCCACGCCGGTGCTGCCGTAATCCGGCCGGACGGCGATCAAAGGCCGGTTTGTTCCCGAGCTAATTTGCTTTTGCAGACATGCGGCGTGGTGTTCAATCTAGGTTCCATGAGTATGACGCATCCACTGACGACCACGACGTTTGAACTGCCGGGCTATCGAGTCTTGAAATCGTTTGGCGTCGTGCGGGGCATTGTGGTCCGGTCCCGCTCCATCGTGGGCAACTTCGGCGCAGGGATCCAAAGTATTTTCGGCGGCAACATCTCGCTCTACACCAGCCTGTGCGAACGCACCCGCGAAGATGCGTTCAATCAGATGCTCACGCACGCCGGCCAACTGGGCGCGAACGCCGTGGTGGGGGTGCGCTACGACGCCACCGAGCTCGCGGCCGGCATCACGGAGGTGCTGTGCTACGGCACGGCGGTGACGGTGGAGAAAACGGCCTGAGCCGGGGATGAAGGCGTTAAGTCCAGAAAGTTTTCTCGCGCGGCTGCTAGCCCGGCTGGCGGCGGTGGTGTGCCGGCATCCGCGCTGGTTCATCTGGCCGCAGGTGGTGCTGTTCGGCCTATGCCTCCTCTTCACGGTCAAGTATCTCACGTTCGACACCAGTCGCGACAACCTAGTGGGCAACAACCAGCGGTATCACCACAATTACCTCGAATTTCTCAAGGAATTCCCCCAGCAGAACGACTTGGTGGTGGTCGTGGAAAGCGAGAACATCGAGAAGAATCGGCAGTTCGTCGAGCGGCTTGGGTCCCGGCTGACGGCGGAGACAAACGGACTGTTTGAGGATGTTTTTTACAAAGGTGACCTGGCCATGATGGGCAACAAGGCGCTGCTGTTCGTGCCGGAAAGCGACCTGATCAGCCTGCGCGACACGCTGAAGGACGAAATTCCCTTCATTAAGAAATTCTCGCAGACAACCAATCTGGTTTCCATTTTTGAGCTGGTGAATACCGAGTTCCGCACGGCGCCCCGCGAGCAAAATGCGCAGACGGATTCGCTCATCAAATCCCTGCCGGCGCTGGAACGGATGCTCAAGCAGGCGCGGGAAAGTTTTGAACGCCCCGGCACCCCGCCCTCCCCGGGCGTCACCGCATTGTTTGATGCCGGCGACGAAGCCACGGCCGCCACTTATATCACCTTCAACCACGGCAAGATTTTCCTCGTCACCGCCCACGCGCCCAGCAATGAAGTCAATGCCGCCGCCGTGGTGCGCATGCGCCAGTTGGTCCATGAAACCAAGGCGGAGGTTTCCGGGGTGAACGCCGGCCTGACCGGCGAGCCGGTGCTGGAAAACGATGAAATGGAGCAATCGCAGAGCGACACCACCCTGGCCTGTATCGTGTCGCTCATCCTCTGCGCCTTGATCTTTATTTATGGCTACAACGAAACCGGGCGGCCGATCAAGGCCACCGCTTGTTTGCTGGTCGGCCTGGCCTATTCCATCGGCTTCGCCACGCTGGCGATCGGGCACCTGAACATTTTGACAATCACTTTCTTGCCGATGTTGATCGGGCTGGCGATTGATTACGGCGTGCATCTCATCACGCGCTACGAGGAGGAGCTTCATCATGGCAAAACCGAGGAACAAGCGATCACCAAGGCGATGGTTTACACGGGCCAGGGCATTTTCACCGGCGCCCTGACCACAGCGGGCGCGTTTCTGGCAATGGCGTTCACGGATTTCAAGGGCATCCGCGAGATGGGCATCATCTGCGGCGGCGGGCTGGTGATCTGCTTTATTCCGATGATGACGATGTTGCCGGCGCTGCTGCTGCGCGGGCGACAGAACGCCATTGACCATCAGATTAAGGAAGACACCCGGCGGGCGCGGATTGAAGGCCTGTGGCTCCAGCGCCCCGGACTGGTGACTGGGATCATAGTCGTGACCTGTATTCTGGCCGCCTCGCAACTGCACAAGGTCTATTTTGATTACAATTTGCTGAACATGCAGAGCGCGCGCCTGCCGGCGGTGCTCTGCGAGCAAAAGCTGATTGATTCAGCCGATAAATCCGTGCTGTTCGCCGCCGTGGTGGCGGACAACCTGGACGAGGCGGTGCGGCTGGAGGAAAAAATCCGCCCGCTGACGAATGTGGTGGCGGACGTGCAATCCATGGCCGGCTACCTGCATGAAGATCAAAACGCCAAGCTGCGGCTCATTGCAGAAATTAAAAACCTCACCGCGCCGCTCGCGTTTGCCGCGCCGGATCTGCGGCCGGCGGATGTGGAGGCGTTGAGCCGGACGCTGTATTCCTTCGCCGGCTACATCGGCCTGGCCCGCGCGGACATCGGCACCAATGAGCCCGCTCTGGCACAGCAATTTTTGTCACTGCAACGCACCATTCAAAATTTGCGCAAGGCGATGCTGGCGGGCGACCGGGCCGCCCTGGCGGAACACGCCGACAAGCTGGGGCATTTTCAACAGGCGTTGTTTGAGGATTTGCGCGAGACGTTTCAGGCAATGCAGCGGCAGGATGACCGCGCGCCGCTGCGCATCGAGGATTTGCCGGCGGCCTTGCGCGACCGGTTTGTGGGCGCGACCGGCAAATTTCTCCTGCAGGTGTATCCGAAAAAGGATGTCTGGCAGCGGGAAAACCAGCAGGAATTCATTGCTGCGCTCGGCACGGCGCTCGATCCCAAGGATACGGGACGACCGCTCATTACCGGCACGCCGGTGCAATTGTTTCACTACACGAACCAACTCAAGGACAGCTACATCACGGCGGCGTGGTATTCGCTGATTGCCATTGCGTTCATGGTGTTGTTTCATTTCCGCAGCTTGGGGGCGGTGGTGTTGGCGCTGATTCCGGTGGGCATCGGGACGCTGTGGCTGGTCGGGCTGATGGGCTGGCAGGGCGTGCCGTTTAATCCGGCAAACATCATGACGCTCCCGCTGGTGATCGGCATCGGCGTGACGAACGGGATTCACATCCTAAACCGTTATGCCGAGGAGCGCACGCCCAGCATTTTGGCGCGCAGCACGGGCAAGGCGGTGCTGGTGTCGGGCTTGACGGCCATCGCGGGATTCGGCAGCCTGATTTTGGCGAAGCATCGCGGCATTCACAGCCTGGGCTTCATCATGGCCGTGGGGATTGCCACCTGCATGATTGCGGCATTGACGTTTTTGCCAGCCTTGCTGAATTTGCTGGGACGGTGGAAGCCTTTAATAAAAGAACCCAGTGCCAACAGATCGTCGGCACCGGGGTCAGGAGGAACCGAGGTAAAAACAAACCTCAAGTGAATAAGAAAATAAAATAAAATGCCATGAAGTCAATCTCAATGTTAAATACGGGCCATCTAGCAGAAGAACCGGCGTGAAGAAAAAGCCGTTAACGATAAGGATTTATTCCATGAGATTACGCACCATTGGTGCGGGGGGCCGGTTTTTGGCTTTATTGATCACGATGGGTCTTTATTTTGGATTTTCCACCCGCCTGATCGCGGGAGAATATGGATTTATTTGGGATCGCTTCGGTTTAACGCTCGATGACGGCTGGCGCACCGAAGCGGCGGGACCTTTTTATTATTCACAGCAAGTGGAAACCGAGACGACTTGGGCCATTCCGCCGTTTTATTCCTGCACCAAAAAGCCGGATGTGGCGGCGCACGAAGATGATTTTCTTTATCCAGTGCTGACCTATATCCGCTATGAAGAGGAACGGCGCTGGCAATTCGGCCAGCTCATCAGCACGTCCGGTGGCCAAGAGCAAAATGGCGCCAAGAAAAAACGGCTCACGCTCTTCCCGCTCTATTTCTCGCAGCGCTCATTGGCGGATACCAACCTGAATTACACCGCCTATTTCCCCTTTTACGGCCACCTCAAAGACCGGTTGTTCAAGGACGAGATGTATTTTGTGATGTTTCCAATTTTCGGCGAAACCCGCAAACGCGACGTCATTACCGATAATTACGTTTATCCCTTTGTGCACCTCCGGCACGGTGACGGCTTGGACGGTTGGCAGTTGTGGCCCTTCGTCGGGAGAGAGCACAAGGACATCACCATGCACACCAATGGCTTTGGCGACGTGGAGTTGGTCGCCGGCCATGACAAATCCTTTGTGCTCTGGCCGCTGCACCTCCAGCAAGACACTGGTATCGGCACTGATAATCCGGAGAAATTCCGCGCCGCCATTCCCTTCTATGCCTATTCGCGGTCGCCCCAGCGCGATGACACTTCCGTGCTGTGGCCGATCTTCACTTGGATTGACGACCGGGAGAAAAAATACCGCGAATGGCAGGGACCTTGGCCGTTTGTCATTTTCACACGGGGCGAAGGCAAGACCACTGACCGCATTTTCCCGCTGTTCAGCCGCTCGCGCAACGCCATCAAGGAAAGCGACTCGTATCTGTGGCCGCTTTATGCGTATCACCGCACGCACGTCGATCCCCTGGACCAACAGCGGACGCGGGTGATGTTTTATTTATATTCCAGGATGACCGAAAAAAACACCCAGACCGGTGCCCAAAAAGGCCGGTTGGATATGTGGCCATTCTTCACCTGGCACCGCGACCTGGCCGGCAATCGACGTCTGCAAGTGCTTGCACTGCTGGAACCGCTCGTGCCGGACAACCCGGGCATTGAACGCAATTGGTCACCGCTCTGGTCGCTCTGGCGCACAGAAACCAACGCGAAAACCGGCGCAGCCAGCCAGTCGATGCTGTGGAATTTGTATCGGCGCGAGGGGGGACCGAATCACAAAAAAGTCTCGCTCCTGTTCGGCCTTTTCCAGTATCAATCCGAGGGAAATCAGCGGCGGACGAAGCTGTTTTACGTCACGGTTTCGCGAACGCCGGCCGCCGCCCAATGAATCGCGCCTGAATTACTATGTTTAAAAACATCGGCGAAATCATGCTTCTGTTCTGGCGCACACTGCTGGCCTTGCCGCAGACGTGGCGGCAGCGGCAGAAGGTGTATGACCAGTTTTTTGAAATCGGCAACGCCAGCCTGCTGATGGTCTGCGTGCTGTCGTTTTTCATCGGCGGCGTCATCGCCTTAAATTTCGGCCCGGCGCTGGTGGAACGCAGCCTGGCCAGCGCGGTCGGCGGCGTGGTTGGCCTGGCGATTGCCAAGGAACTGGCACCGGTGATGATGGCGATCCTGATCGCCGGCCGGATCGGGTCCGCCATGGCGGCGGAAATCGGCTCCATGGCGGTTTATCAGGAAGTGGATGCGCTGCGTACCATGAACATCAACCCGGTGCATTATCTGGTACTGCCGCGGATTCTGGCCATTGCGTTTGCCCTGCCGCTGCTGGTCGTGTTTTCTGTGCTGGTCGGCTGGTTCGGCGGCGCGGTGGTGGCCAACTACAATCACGCGATGGATATCCCGTTTCGCGTATTCTTCGCCAATTTGAAGGACATCGTGGAGTTGAAAGATGTGGCCAACGGCGTGTTCAAGAGCTTTTGCTTTGCGCTGATTATCGGCACGGTTTCCTGCCATCAGGGGTTGACCACCATTGGCGGCCCGCGCGGCATCGGCCGCTCGGTGACCAAGGCGGTGGTCAATTCCATCGTGCTCATCGTGATTTTTGATTATCTCCTCACCCGCCTCCTGCTGAAATGAACCGCTCCCGACCATCCACTCAAGGCGTCGACCTCATCGTCCGGGGTCTGCGGAAAAGCTTTGTCGGCCAGGAAGTGCTCAAGGGCATTGATTTCGCGGTCCGGCCCGGCGAAATTTTCGTCATCATGGGGCCCAGCGGCAGCGGCAAAAGTGTTTTACTCAAGCACCTCATTGGTTTGGAAACCCCGGATGCCGGCGAAATTCTCGTCAACGGCGACCACATTTCCAAGCCGGAAACGGCTGCCAAATACCGCATGGCGCTGGTGTTCCAATCCGGCGCGCTGCTCAATTCGCTCACCGTCGGCGAAAATGTCGGCCTGTATCTGGCCGAGCATCAGTTGAAATCACCGGAGGAAATCGAACGGATCGTCGGCGAAAAACTGGCGGATGTCGGGCTTAATGACGTCCTGCACAAAATGCCTTCCGAGCTCTCCGGCGGCATGAAAAAACGCGCCGCCATCGCCCGCGCCCTGGTCATTGACCCCCAGTTGATTCTCTACGATGAACCGACCAGCGAACTGGACCCGGTGTCCGCCGTGGTGATCGGCAACGAAATTCTCGACCTTCAGCGCCGCATTGGCGTCACGTCGATCGTCGTCTCCCACGACCGCGACTTGGCGTTTGGCGTGGCGGATCGCATTGCCGTCATTGGCGAGGGCCGCATTTTGACCATTGGCACGCCGGAGGAAGTGAAAAACTTCCAGGATCCGCTCGTGCAAAGCTTTTTAAACGCCGACTTCCACCGTGAAAAATAACACTATCCGCCTATGAAAAATTCCCTCGAAACCAAATTGGGCATCTTTGTCGTCCTCACCGTGTTTGCGGCCTGGGCCATCGTCGAGACCCTCGGCAGCGCCGATCTGTTCAGCCACGGCAAGCACATCAGTGCCCGGTTTGAAACGGCGCAGGACCTGAAGGTGGGCGACCGCGTCAAGATGGCCGGCGTCGAAATCGGCCGGGTGGAAAAAATCGCCCTCGCCGACGAAACCGTGGTGATCACCATGAAGCTGCGCACCGACGCGGCGGTGAAGACCGACAGCAAGGCCACCATCAAGTTCACCGGCCTGATGGGGCAGAATTTTGTCGCCATCAGCTTCGGTTCCGCCGGCGCGCCGCTGGCCGACGACAACACGCCGCTCACCACCACCGAGCAGCCGGACCTGAGCGCCATCATGGCCAAGCTGGACAACGCCGCCGCCGGGATTGAGAACGTCACCAAGGTGTTCTCCGGCGACAAGCTCGACAATATTCTCGGGCCGATCACCGATTTCATGAAGCAGAACAGTGCGCCGCTCACCGCCACCATTGCCAACATCAAGAATGTTTCCAGCGAAATCGCCGCCGGCCAGGGGACCATCGGCAAGCTGATTTACGAGGATGCGCTTTACGCCAGCGCCTTGGTCACCGTAAGCAATTTGCAGGACACCGCCACTTCCGCCAACGACATCATCGCCTCCGCCAAGCTGGTGATGAACGACGTCAAAGCCGGCAAAGGCACCCTGGGCAAGTTACTAACGGATGAAACCTTGTATCAGGCGACCACGGCCTCCATGACAAATCTCAACTCGATTCTGTTCAAGGTCAACCAGGGCAACGGCACCATCAGCAAGCTGGTCAACGAACCGGAGTTTTACAAGAACGCCAAGATGGCGCTGCAAAAGCTGGACAAAGCGGCGGACAGCTTGGAAGACCAGGGCCCGTTGAGCATCATGGGCATCATGGCGAACAATTTGTTTTGAAAACGGGCGAACCGCGCTGCGGCCCGGCCGCACCACCGCCTGCTGGATTCACGCCAACCCCAGATTCTTCAAAACCTGCACCGTGGAGTGCGCCTTGTTGAGAGTGTAGAAATGCAGGCCCGGCGCGCCCGCCCGCAAAAGCTCCGCGCACTGCTGCGTGGCGTATTCAATGCCAAACTTCATCGCCGCCTCGTCGTTGGCGCCGATTTCATCCAGCTTTTGCCGCAGCGCCGGCGGAATCTTCGCGCCGCACATCTGTGTGAACTTTGTGATTTGCGCCGCGCTCAAGATGGCGACGATGCCAGGAATCAGCGGCACTCGCACGCCCAGCTTGCCGGCCACGTGATCGCGAAATTCGAAATAATCCGCGTTGTCGAAGAACAATTGCGTCACCACAAAGTCCGCTCCCGCCGCAACTTTTTCCTGTAAATGCCTCCAATCCGTCTGCTTGCCGCCGGAACAGGCAATGTGCCCTTCCGGAAAACCGGCCACGCCGGTGGAGAAATCCCCCTGTTCGCAGATAAACTGCACCAATTGCGCCGAAAACTCAAATCCCCCGGGCGTGGGCCGGAATTCACCGCCACCCGGTGGATCGCCCCGCAACGCCAGGATGTTTTTGCAGTTCAGCGCTCGGATTTTTTCCAGCAAAGCACGGACTTCATCGCGGGTGTGGTTGACGCAGGTGAGATGCGCCAGCGCAGTGAGGCCGTGCTGCCGCTGGATGTTATCCACGATCCGCAGCGTCTTTTCGCGGGTGCTGCCGCCGGCGCCGTAGGTGACCGAGCAAAAATCGGGGCGGGCGGCGAGCAGGGCGGGAATGTGTTTTTCCAGCAGCGCACGATCCCCCTCGTCCGTCTTGGGCGGGAAAAACTCAAAGGATACGACGGGTTTTCCGGCAGCCTTTTTTTGGGCGAGAATGTCGCGGATGAATTGCATTTGAGCGAATTATGAAAAGAAGCTGGAGGAAAGCCAAGTTTTGTTCCATCCGCCCAACATCCCACCCTGCTCATGCTCTCCGGCATTTCAAATGCGATCCAACTGCTGGTCCAGTCGCTTGGGCGACACGGGAAAGGCCGTGCCGAGTTCCTGCGCGAATAGAGAAACCTTATATTCTTCCACCATAAAGCGGAATTCTTCCAATCGCTGCCGTGCCTCGGCCGTCTTGGGTGGATTGGCGGCAAGCGATTTCAGTTTGGCGAGATAGGGCGCTACCTGCTGAACTCGTTCCTTGTCCTTCACCGGATTCAGCTTGGCCCGTTCCATGCGCGTGGCGAGGGCTTTCAAATAGCGGGACAGGTGGGCGAGTTGCGGGAACGGAATCGTCATCAGGAAGTTTCTGGGCAACAGGGCTTCCAATTCATCTGCCCAAAGATTCGTGGGCTTTTGGGCATCCTTCGTGGCGAGGTTTAACTGGCTCAAGTCGGAAAGTGTTTTGGGCTTGGTCGTCGGCAGCACTGGCGCCGGACCGCAGCGCCGCTGAATTTCCTGCCGCAGATTGAGAATCATGCCGACCCGGTCAATCAGTTGCGTGGCCAGGCCGGGAATCAACAAGCGGGTCTGTTGCATGGCGGCGAGGAAATTTGCCTCGGTCAGGGCAGGGAATACTTCGGCGGGAAGTATGTGGCGCTTAAGATTTTCAAATGCATTTTCTTGAAATTCATCCAGCGGACAAAGATTGGCGGTCAGTGAGGCAAAACCTTGCAGGGCGCGCAAATCCCGGTGCAGCCAAGCGAACTCTTTGGATAACGCCAATTCCACGAGTCGCTGAAAACCGGCCAACGTGGCGAGCCGTGCCAGATCAGCGCTGCGAAAAAGCCGGAGGCTGACGCTATTCTTTTCGTCAGTCTGCAAGCCCGGCCAGGCATAAATGGGCACGGTGCTGGTGTCGCAAACAAAGATGCGCTCGGGCAAATCGCTAAAATTCCAAGTGGTGATGCCGGTGCGTTCCCATTGCTGCGCGACGCGGTTCCAAGCCGAGTTGTCCGGCGCGGGCTTGGTTTGAGTTTGTTCCAGTTTCTGGCGGAGCTGGCCCAGATCACGGCTGGTGCCGAGCGATTTCTGGTCGTTACCAAAAACTTCGATGCGCGGGCGGAGATGCGCGGGAATGGCCTCGGTGCCCCAGGTGCCGGCGGGAATGGTGATGCCGTATTGCTGCCGAATAAACTCAGCGAGATCTTGCGGCAGCGAATCGCCGCTGGGCTGAAAGTGATGCAAGATTTTCTCCACTTTGGGCGGGAACGGCATCAGTTCGCGGCGGATGCTTTTGGGCAGCGCGCGCAGCAATTCGTTGAGGAGTCCTTCGCGCAGGCCGGGCACGGCCCATTCCACGGTGGCCTGCGCAATGGTTTGGGCCAGGCTGAAACCGAGCTGCACGGTTACGCCGTCCTGCGCTTCGCCGGGCGCGTAGGCGTAGGTCAACGCAACGGGTTGCCCGCCCAGCGGCACGGCATCGGGAAACGCCTCGGCGTCGAAGTTCAAAGCCTGGCCGCCGCTCAAATCCGCTTCCGTGGCGCAGAGAAATTCCGGGCCGCCGCAGTCGCGAATGAGCCGGTTTAACTCGTGAACCGAAGAGATGCTCTGGATGCGCTGGGCGTAAAAATCAAACAGCGTCTGATCCAGATTGGCCAGGTCATGCCGCCGCACCCGCGTCTGCCAGGTTTCGATTTTCTGCCGTACCTGATGGTTGTGTTCGAGGAACGAATACTGTGGTGGCAATGGCGGTTTTTTGTTTGCCGTGCGCAAAATGCGGGTTTCATCCTCGTCCTCATCCTCGTCCTCGTTATTCGGCCGCGTCGGCAAGAGATCATCCTCGACGAGTGCCAAACGAATGAAAATCTCCGTGGCTTCCTTGGGATTGATGTTGCCATGCGCAACCTTGGACTTGTGAACTTCGAGACCGTAGAGCGTGGTTTTTTCTTCCACCAGCACATTGCCAGCCGTGACGCTCCAATGCGGATTGTGGTGCGTCGTTTTGCAAAGATGCGGCGCGAGCTGGACGATCCACAGCGGGTCAATGCCCGCCACGGTGCGCGCGAACAATTGTGAGGTTTCGACGATTTCTCCGGCCATGAGCCACGGCGGCTGTGGTTGGTAGGGCGCGTCACTCCTGTGCGCGCCGTCGGTTGTCTTGCCGCGCGCGGCGGGCAGAGGACTGCCCGCCCTACCTTTCGACTGACGTTCGTTCCGGTCGTAGAGCGCCGAGCCAGGGAATACCGCGACCAGCCGGTTGCCGGTGCCTTGATACTGGTTGCGCTCTTTCCGCAGTGCCACATGGCCGAGCAAACCGGTGAGAATCGAGCGGTGGATGGCGGCGTAATCCGCATTGCTGTCGTTCAACTTGAAACGGCCCAAATCCTCCAGCGCGCCGTGCAACTGCGCGTGCAAGTCCTGCCATTCGCGCATGCGCAGATAGGAGAGAAAGTTCGCCTTGCAGAATTTTCGGCGCTGGCCTTGGGTGCGCAACCGTTCCCACTGGTCGTGAACGGCATCCCAAATTTTCAGCAGCGTGAGAAAATCGGACTGCGGATCGGCAAAGCGTTTATGCGCGGCAGCGGCAGCATCCTTCTTGTCGAGCGGACGTTCGCGGGGATCCTGAATGCTCAAGCCAGCCGCGATGATGAGCAATTCCTGTGTGGCGTGTTCGTGCTGGGATTGCAGCAGCATCCGGCCCAGCGTCGGGTCAATGGGCAGGCGCGACAGATCGTGGCCGAGCTGCGTCAGTTGGCGGGCGTCATCGAGCGCCCCGAGTTCTTGGAGCAACTTGTAACCGCCGTCAATGGCCGAGGGCGGCGGCGGATTCACGAAGGGAAACGTCTCGATGTCGCCGAGGCGATACGCCTTCATGCGCAGGATGACTTCGGCCAGATTCGCGCGCTGGATTTCCGGCTGCGTATATTGCGGACGTTCGTTGAAATCTTCCTCGGAATAGAGCCGGATGCACACGCCATCCTGCACGCGCCCGCTACGGCCCTTGCGCTGATTGGCGCTGCTCTGCGAGATTTCTTCCACCGGCAGCCGCTTGGTGCGCGTGCGCGGGTTGTAGCGGCTGATGCGCGCCAGACCGGAATCGATGACGTAACGGATGCCGGGTATGGTCAGCGACGTTTCCGCGATGTTGGTGGCAACGACGATTTTGCGCCGGTTCAGCGGGGCGAACACCCGCTGCTGATCTGCCGCGCTCAACAAGCCGAAGAGGGGAATGATTTCCGCCTCGCGCCCGAATCGGCCTTCCAGCAAATCACTGGTCTCGCGAATATCGCGTTCGCCCGGCATGAAAATCAGGATGTCGCCCTTGCCCGGCTCACACAGCGCGGTCTCGGCGGCGCGCACGGCGGCATCCACATAAGTGATGTCTCCGCGCTCCTCGGAGTCGGCATCAAACGGTGCGTAAATCACTTCCACCGGAAACAGCCGCCCGGAAACTTCGATGATCGGGGCGTTGTTGAAGGCCCGGGAAAAGGTCTGCGTATCAATCGTGGCCGAGGTGATAATGAGCTTGAGATCCTTCCGCTTGACCAGCAACGTCTTCAAGTAGCCGAGCAGGAAATCGATGTTCAGGCTGCGCTCATGCGCCTCGTCAATGATGATGCAGTTGTATTCGGAAAGCAGCGGGTCGCCTTGCGTCTCGGCCAGCAGAATGCCGTCGGTCATCAGCTTGATGTAAGTTTGCGCGCTGCTGCGGTCGTCAAAGCGGATGGTGCAGCCCACCTCGCGGCCCCAATTTACATTTAGTTCCTCGGCAATGCGCCGGGAAATGGACAGGGCCGCCACGCGGCGCGGTTGCGTGCAGCCAATTTTCGCCTCGATGCCCAAGCCGGCTTCCAAGCACATCTTGGGAATTTGGGTGGTTTTTCCGGAACCGGTTTCGCCCGCGATCACCACGACTTGATTCGCGCGAATGGCGGCGACAATGTCGTCTTTGCGCGCCGTGATCGGTAAGTCAGGAGGATAGGAAACCTTGGGGAGGTTCAGCCGCCGATCTTCCCGGAGCGCCACCGACGCGCGCACTTGCGCCCGCAACCGGTCCAAAACCGCATCATGTTGCTGCGGATGCAATTTATCGCGCAAAAGGCGAACCATCCGGCCCCCGAGCCGGACCCAATCGGGCAACATGGCTTGGGGCAGGAGCTGGCGGATTTCATCTATGCGGTCGTCTTTCATGCCGGGCCGCAGAGTGTAATGGACTCGACGCCGGGGGGAAACCCCCTAGACACGCGTCCGGGGGAACTCTATTTTGGGCGCATGTCCGCTGCCGCAACTCCCGCCGTCCGCCCGGAAATTGAACGGGCGGAACAGACCGATTCCCAGACCGGTTTGGCGCCCGGCTATTTTGTCATCTGCTGGAATGACCCGGTCAACCTGATGGACTACGTCACCCACGTTTTTCAAACCGTCTTTGGCTGGGAACGCCGGAAGGCGGAAAAACATATGCGGGAAGTTCATCACTAGGGCAAAAGCGTCCTCGCCCACGAAAATCTGGAGAAGGCGGAGTTTTTTGTGCATCAGCTCCAAAAATATCACCTGCACGCCACCCTGGAGCAGGCGTAAAATGAAATTGCTGCGCCGCCATAAGGACCAGCTGGTTTATGAAT
The DNA here is from genome assembly GCA_903842235.1 of uncultured Verrucomicrobia subdivision 3 bacterium. Taxonomy (GTDB): domain Bacteria; phylum Verrucomicrobiota; class Verrucomicrobiia; order Limisphaerales; family UBA11358; genus UBA11358. The sequence goes on along the minus strand of CAIMLG010000039.1, from coordinate 5,583 downwards.
TCAGCGAGCCGGAGAAAAACCTGCTGCTGGCCGTTTTGGATTTGTATCCGCTGGTGCCGCTGGCGCATCACCGGTTGAGCCGGGCAATGGACGACTCACCCAAAGCAGTGGCCAACCAGCAATTGCTGGAGGAATCGCTGCAGGCGGATCAGGCCGAAACCCGGAACTGGATCACGGCGCTGATAACGCAGCCAGGCCGGTTCAAGCCGGTCAAGGCGGGCCTTCAGTTCACCGTCACGCGGGCGGAATTGGAAACACTGCTGCAAATCCTCAACGACATCCGGATCGGGAGCTGGCTGGCGCTGGGTTCACCGGAATGGGACACGCCGGGTAATTGGATGCTGAATGAGGAGACTGCCAGGCATGGGCAACGGCTGGAGCTAGCCGGGGTGTTTGAGATGATTTTTCTGAAAACCCTCAATGGCGAAGCCGTGGAATGATTTTTTATGGTGGTAAAGCTGACCGGGCGCATGCCGTTTCCCGATCCCGCCGGAGCCGATGCCCAAGGCTTGGTGGCGATGGGCGGTGACCTTTCCGTCGAACGCTTGCTGGCGGCCTATCGCTCGGGAATTTTCCCATGGACGGTCAATCCGGCAACCTGGTGGTCGCCCGATCCCCGGGGAATCTTCGAACTTGACCATTTTCATGTCTCCCGAAGTTTGGCGCGCGCCCTCCGGCGTGGCCCCTTCGCGGTCACCCGCGATCGGGCGTTTGCAGCGGTCATGCAAAACTGCGCGGCGCCGGGCCCGAAGCGTCAGGGGGCGTGGATCACGCCGGAGTTCATCGCAGCCTACGCGCGGCTGCACGAACTGGGCCACGCCCATAGCGTCGAATGCTGGCGCGGCGATGAATTGGTCGGCGGCATTTACGGCGTGGCCAGCGGTGGCTTGTTTGCCGGCGAATCCATGTTTCATCGGGCGACCAACGCTTCCAAAGTGGCGCTGTTTTATCTGGTGCAACATCTCCGGGCCCACGGTTTTCAGCTTTTCGACATCCAGATGGTGACGGCCGCCACCCGGCCCCTGGGCGCGATCGAGATTTCGCGGCCGGAATATTTGCGCCGGCTGGCGGCAGCCCGCGCGCATGACTGCGTTTTCTGATCAGCGGAAGAAATCACGGTGCGCTTTCAGCCAGCGTTCCGCTTCGCGATAACCGGGACACAGCCGCTCCACTTCCTGCCAGAACTGCGCCGAATGATTCATCTGCCGGAGATGCGCCAGCTCGTGCAGGATGATGTAGTCGCGCACGGCGTCCGGCGTCTGGATTAAACGCCAATTCAGCGAAATGGTGCCGCGGCGTGAACACGACCCCCAACGCGATTTCTGATTCCGCACCGTAATGCGCTGCACCTTCAGCCCGTGTCGGGCGGCCAGGGCTTGAACCTGCGGCGGAAGTTCGCGGGCCGCCAACTGGCGCAAAAACTTCTCGATCGGCGGCCGCAAATCGGCCGCGCCCTCCGGCACCACCAACCATTCGCCGCCGAACTGGATTGCTCGGGAGCCCGCCGCTTCAATTTGGACCAATTGCCCGCGAAACCAGATTTCCGCACCCACCTGCCAGCGGGCGGGTAAGGCGGGACAGGTTTGTTGGTGCAGGAGCTGTTTTTCGAGCCAAGCGCGGTTCCGTTCCACGAATTGTCGGGCTTCGGCCGGGCTGCCGCCTTGGGGAATCGTCACCCGGGCGCTGCCGTCCGCACGCAAACGCAGCCGATAGCGCCGGGCGCGCGGATGCCGCACCAGTTGCAGCGGCACCTGCCGGGAACCGATCCACAGCGGGGCCGCCGCTGCCGCCGAGGCTGGCGGACGCAGCTTGAAAGGCTTCATGAATTCCAACCACACCCGCGTAGTAAACCCGAGCGGGGCCGGTTTGGCAAATCTCACGGTTCTGGCTGGATTTGCGTCAAACCCTCGCTCCAAAGCCTGAAACGGCGGTAAATTTGCTTGCCGTTAGGTGGCTCCAAGACATAATACACGCCCGATGATTTCGGGTGGGAGGAGTTGCCGTCGGCGAATTTTGCTTTGGCTGGCTGGAAACTCGCGAGCGCCGCGACAAATCATGGAATTGGGTTGGTAGCTCAGTTGGTAGAGCAGTGCCCTTTTAAGGCATTGGTCCGGGGTTCGAGTCCCCGCCAACCCACCATTCCACCCGTTGGCGGGTTTGCGCCAAGTGCCGACCACGGTTTGATGCAAGAACCCTGGTCTTTTGCAGCCGAAGATTTCGAGGGCGGGAACTTGCTCCGTTTGATGCTCAATCGAAAAGCTTTCTTCCCCAGGCGTTTCTAGCGATTTGATTGGTTCGCGCAACCCGTTGCGCTTTTTTCAGCAGGATTTCCCATTTGCTGCCCCAGAGCATTTCCATCAAACCAGTAGCGATGTGCGGAAGCCCAACAACCATCGGTCTTTTTGTGTTTTTGGCTTCGTTTCCGCTCCGTTACAGGGGTTTTCAAACCTGCGCCGTCGCGGAAGCCTCGCCAAAAAACAAAAATCCTCGCCGCCCCATCGCTACATCTTTTCTGTCAATGCTCTAATTCATCGGCTACGGCGTGGCGGCCGACCGGCGGCCGGCAAACAGGAGGAATCCGCCGAGCAGCACCCCCAAACCCAGAGCCGACAGGGTGAGATAAAGCGGCTTGAGGGATAGGGTGTAATCAAAGACCACTTCGTGCGCCCCCGCCGGCACCGGCACGCCGCGCATGATGTAGTTGCAGCGCAGCAGCTCCGCTGGTTGGCCATCCACGGTGACGCGCCAGTTGGCGTCGTAGTGGTCGTTGAGCAGCAGCACGGACGGCGCGGCGGCCTTGGCGGCCAGGACGATGTGCTTGGGCGAATAGCTCTTGAAGGTCACGGTGCCGCCGGCGGTTTCGTTGGTGGAAACGGCGGGAAGATTTTTCGCCGGCGTGGAAATCAATACGGTTTTCGCCGGATCAAAGTTCGCGTCGGCGAGGGTTTTCAGGTTGGCCTCATCGTTGGGGTTGACCTGCCAGTTGGCATAGAGTTGCGCGCGGGGCAGGGCGCCGGTGAATTCAAAGAGGGCAAAGTCGCCGGTTTCACTGGGATAAGCGGTCACTTCCTCCAGCCGCTGGTGAAATTCCGTGACCCCCGGCTTGAGGCCAATGCCAAAGCGCTGGATGATGCGGAAGCGACCTTTTCCGGGGTCGAATTCGGTGTTGAACACATTCAGGAAAGCCGCTGGGCCAAGCAGGTAGCGGGTGTTGGTCAGTTCCCATTTGCGAATTAATTTAGGGAATGTGGTCTGGTCAAGGCTCCACTTATCGACCGCCACTTGCTTGATGCCGATTTTTAGTGCTTCTAGGTAAGCGACCAAATCCACTGGCATGCGCGGCATCTGGACGATATCGAGATCTTGAATATTGTAGTAGAGAAACTGGTGCTGGGTCCATTCGATGCCATAAAGCTGGTCAAATGATTGAAATTCCGAGGGGGTGGACAAGGGGGGCGGCAATAATTTGGCGACGCGATGCTCGTAAGGCTTGTTCCGCAGAAACTCAATGATGGGATTCAGCGAGCCCACTTCGTATTTCTGTTTGTAATCCCAATGAATGACGTAGGGCAGATCGGCCCGGCCCAGGTCGAAGAGCAGGAACCCGCCCAGCAAAAACGCGCCGATCCGGGCTCGCGGGCCGGAGAAATAACCGGACAGAATGAGAGTCAACAGCCCGATGGCCACGGCGAACAATAGCAGAAACCAGCCGAGCTGGCCGAAGCTGAAAGCAGCGATTGCGCGCGCCATGGCTTCATCGGGAAAACCCACTTTTTGGAGGTATTGGATGAAATTGGCTTGTTGCGAACCGTAAATCAGCCAGCCCAAAACACTGGCACCCAAGATGCCGGCGCCGGTGAAAAGCCAGCGGCGATCAAATTGACTAGCCCGCGCCCACCAGCTTTTTAACTGGGTCGGCCAGCCCGCCGCTTTGGGCGCCGCCGGATCCAGTTGCCGCCCCAAGGCATGCACGCCATAGGCAAATAGTATGACGATCGCCCAGCTGAAGAAATAGAGGAACTTGTCCGGATTGCGGATGGTGGAGAAATACGGCAGTTGGTAAAGCAACCCATAAAACAGGGGCGCAAACCGGCCCCACGCCAGAAGCAGACAGATGACCAACAGGGTCGACCAGAACCAGATGAGCGGTTTCTGCGCCTCTGTAAACGGGGAATTTTTCCGACGCAGGGACTGGGCCGCGGCCCAGAAGGCAATGAGCACCACCAGAATACCGCAATATTTCTGGCCGCCGGTGAAGCGCATGAAATTGGACGGCGGCGGCGTGCCAACGCCCCCACTGTCCAGATAACGATCGAGTCCCGGGTCGCGACCGCCGCCGCCCCAATACATCCCGCCGCGATACAAATCCTGAAACGCGGGCATCATGTCCTTGGGCGTGTCCATCTTGTAGCCAAACAACCCTGGAACCAGGATTCCAAGCGTTTCCCTTTTCGGCAAACTCCATTGCGTGGCAAAATCCCAACGCTGAGCCTTGGTTTCCGTATCCTGACCGGTTCCAGCAACGCCTTGAATTTGCGTGGCAACCAAGCCGGAGACCGTTTGCCAGGCGATAAAACCGGCAAACGCCGCCACCATGGCCACGCGCCCAAAGCCGCGAACGGATTTGCCCAGCCAGTTGCCTTCGGTTTCCGCCAAGGCTTTGTAAAAGATGAAAATCGCCACCAAAATACTGCCCAAGGCCCCCACATCCGCCGCCTCCATGACGTTCATCCCCACGCAAAGTCCGGCCAAGGCCAGCCGCGCCAATCGGATCGGCCAGGGCGTTTCCCGCGGGTTGGCCATGACCAGCGCCAACGCGAAAAAATTCAAACCAAAGGCGATCACGGTCGCTGACAAACCCCAGCAGTTGAGCGCGAATAATGTGGAGTTGAAAACCGCCGCCAGCGCCCCCAGCGTCGCCGCCACTGGCGATAGCTTGAGCGACCGCAAAAACGCCCAGACACCCAGACCGAGGATAAAAAGGCCTATGAGAGGCAGGAATTTAGCGTATCCAATAGGGCCAACCAGCATGCGTAATATTGTCGAAACGGCTGGGGCAGCAGCTCCGCCACCAAAACCAATTGAATTAAGATCAAACCAGGCCCCCGTAAAGATTTGGGGCAATTGGTTTTGCTCCTCGACCAGCCCGGCCAAGGGGCCATCGTTGGAAAAATGCACCTCTTCCGGAAGGAAACTGCGGTAAAAAAACAGTCCCAGCAGCAGCGCCAAGAGGCCGGCAATTGCGAATAGTGATTTCCACCCTTTGGTAAACTTTGGGGACGACATGGCGGTTGGCATAATTGGCATCAATAAAAAGGTCTGTCCGGCAGACTCAGAAACCTGTTCAGCCATGATCCTACTTCGGCCTCCCTCGCCTCTCAAGGCAATTCAAGGCAGCGCGACCCGCGCGGGTGCCTCTGGACACAGTCCTTGGTAGGGCGGCGCGGCTGCACCGCCGCAGGTGATTTGACCCGCAAACCCAAGCTGACCAGCCGGTCAGCCCGACCGATTCACGTTTTTAAAAGGAAAGGGTCAAGAGGCACCCGCACCAAACCGCACCAAACCGCACCAAAATTAGGATAT
>CAIMLG010000038.1 GCA_903842235.1 uncultured Verrucomicrobia subdivision 3 bacterium | reverse complement strand
GGGGCATCCGCGGCCAGCGGGGTTCCGCAGCTCTGGCAAAGTTTTTGGGTCTTCATGATGTCTTCCGCCCGTTTCTGAAAGGTTTTCCGAAAATTGTTACAGGATCTTTTCAGCCCCCCGCCAGCACCCGGAACAGGTGCCGCATTTCGTCCGCCACTTCCTCCGGCCCGGCGACGGTGCTGGCCACTTCCGCCTGGATCAGCCGGCGATAGCGCTGGCGCAGGCGATGCACCGCGACGCGGGCGGCCGTTTCGGTCATCCCCAGTTTTGCGGCCATGGCGCCGTAGTTGATCGCCGCGCGGTCGGCGGTCAGGGCCGGGCGCATCGCCTCCAGCCACGCGCTTTTTCCCTCGCTGGCATATTCCGCCTCCAGGCGCCGCAGCCCATCGTTCAGCAGGGCCAGGGCCCAGCCGCGTTCAAACCGGGTCTCCGGCGTGGTTTGGTCCAGCGGTTCCCGCAGGTAGCGTTGCTCGGCGGTTTCGTCGTTGAGCGCGAGGATGGGGGTCTGGCCGCCGCGTTTTTGCGCATGGGCGCGGTTCCATTCATTGGCCATGAAATGCTGCATGGCGGAAAGCAGAAAGGTGCGGAAGCGGGCGCGCTGCCGGTCGGCCTGGGCGAGCCAGTTGCCCGCCAGCAGCCGGGCGAAAAATTCCTGGGTCAAATCCTGGGCGTCATGCGGGGCGCCGCCCCGGCGGCGGGCATAGGCGTAAAGCGGATACCAATAGGCCTGGCAGAGGTGGGCCAAGGCAGCGCGGGCGTGGGGGGTGTCGCCGTGGCCCGCCGCCAACACCACAGACCAGTGGGTGGTGACGAACACGGCCTGCCGCCGCGTCGGGGAGGGGGTGCCGGTTGAGGTTGCCGCCATGCACCCTGATCTTAAAGAAATCCGGGGACTTGTTACAAACAAATGCCGCCGCGGTGGATTTTTTTGGCGGGCCTTACATTTTCGGCGTGAAGAAATTGAGCTGGCCTTTGACGGGTTTGAAGGGGAGGCGGCGGGCGTTTTCGGTCTAAAGTCGCATGGCAGTTCTTATCATGTTGAATGTTGAATGTTTCCGTTCCGGTCTATCCAAACCGTCGTTGGGTAAAAGCGCTGCCGTTTCGTGCCTTGGTGCCTTTGTGGTTAACACTTTTGGCACCTCCGCCGGCCAGCCGCGCTGCGCCGTCCGTTGTTCCCCGAGCGCCCGCTTAACGTCGTCTAAATTTCCCCCTTGCCCCGTTGCCAGCCTTCCCCTTCCGGGGACCCGGCGAAGGTTTGTCCGTGCTGATTATCCGTGTTGATCCTGTCCCTCCGTGGTTGAACTGCGGTTTTAGGTTTAATGGGATAACCCCGCCAATCCGGCGCAATAAATGCTATCTTTGAGCACAGATTCTGAATCCCGAATGAATGTTCGCTGCTGCCTTGCGTCGCGCCCCCTGTGGGTTGCGCTGGCTATTTGTGTCTGGCTCCGGCTTGACTGCGATGTCCGCGCCGCGCCGACGTATGATTTCGGTTTCATTCCCATCGGCGGCACCAACAAGGTGGGTGGGTTCAGTTTTGCCGGCGGAACGAATCTGTTCATGGATTCAGAATCGTTCATCGGTCCCAATGCCGCCGATTTCCAAACCAGCACCAACTACGCCGGACAATTTCTACTGCCTGGCCAGAATCATTTATACTCCCTGAGTTTTATCCCGCAAGCCGCCGGTTTTGAATCGGCGGCGCTCACCAACTACGAGACGCCCAATCCGCCTTACGGCGGCGGCATCCTTTATCTGCAAGGCACCGGTGTTCCCACCAACCGGCCCGGCACCGGCCCAATCGTGCCGGAACTGGCCCCGCTGGAATCGGCCATGACCAACTTCCTCAACGCCCACAATTTCTCCGCCGGCACGCTGGCCTTGATGAAGGACAGCAAACTGGTTTTCCGCCAGGGTTACGGCTGGCGCGATACCCATTTCAATTCGGTCATCCATCCGGACAATCTCTTCCGGCTGGCGAGCGTCTCCAAAACCCTGACCGCCTCCTGCATCTACAAACTTGTGGCCGCCGGGAGAATCTCCACGAGCACGAAGATTTATGATTATCTTGGCATCGCGCCCTGGGGCGGAACTTTGGGCGACAGCCGCATCACGAACATCACCGTGCAACATTTGCTGGATCATTCCGGCGGCTGGAATCAATACAATACGACCCCGCCTTTCGACCCGATGTTCCGCACGATTCAGGTTTCCACGAACCTGAATTTGAATTATCCGGCCGGCCCGACCAATGT
>CAIMLG010000037.1 GCA_903842235.1 uncultured Verrucomicrobia subdivision 3 bacterium | reverse complement strand
CGGAGGCCTGAGTCTCAATCGTCTTGGGTGGGGAACACAACTGCCTTACGCCCCAAAACCGAGTGATTCACGATGATTGAACCACAACAAACCCAAGAAGCTGAATTGAGCGACGCCGAGGCAACCGCGCTGTTGGCCGAACTTGGCGAAATCACGCTAGAGCAGATTCAAGCGGCAGTCCCGAAGCAGACGCCAGCCGTGGCGCTGGGCTTAGATCGTGGCGGACTCCGGCAGGTTCAGCCAGTGCGCTCTCGCCGATATTGTGACCGCAGCGACGAAGCGAAGTTGAACGCGATGGAATTGCTTTCGCCGCTGCCGCCGTCAGGTTCGACGCTTCACATGATTTTGCCCGGCTTCTTTGTTCCTCTTGAACTCATTTTCGGGTTGATGGAATTGCGCCGTCAGAAAGCAAAGGAAGTCATACTTGCCACGTTGGGATTCTCAAAAGCAAATGTCACAGCACTGGCCGCCGCGTGCGATAATGGACAGATCAAACGGCTGGCCGTTGTTTGCTCGACATACTTTGCAGCAGGGTCAAAGGAAATTCTCGCCTATGCGATGGAGGAACTACCCCGACGAGGCGCGAAAGTAATTGCCAGTCGAAGCCACTGTAAAATTCAGCTTGTGAAGTTGGACAATGGCGAGCGCTGGGTTTTTTCCGGTTCAGCCAATTCCCGTTCGACAGTGGCGTTAGAAAACTTTGATCTCACACGCGATGCACGGCTCTACTCATTCCACAAGAAATGGCTCACGAAGATTCTGGAGGCCGCGCCATGCTGACAAGCGAACAGAAACAGGTTGCGGCAGCCGTCAAAAAGCTGAAAGGCGGCGCGGCACTCACAACGGCGGAACACGCCGCCCTTGTCGCGCACAAAAAACAGCAGCGCAGCGGCGACACCGCCGAACGTATGCGGCGATCATCGGCGCTGAAGATGGATATTCAGAGCCGCCCAGAGTGGCGTCAAATTTCCGACCGCCGTGCAGCTTGTGCCGGTGACCTTGCTTTGTTCATCCGCACCTACTTGGCGCACCGTTTCACGTTGCCGAACTCACCAGACCAAAACGAATGCCTTGAGCGGGTGCAGGCCGTGGCGCTGGGCAAGGCGGGAGAACGGCAGGCAGTCGCAAGTCCGAGGTCAGACGGTAAGACCGAAAGGACTTTGGCCGCGACCCTTTTTGCGATCCTCTTTGGTCATCACCGCTACGTTATCACCATCGGCGCGAACTTGGACAAGGCCAAGAAGATTGTCACCGAGATCGAGCAGGAACTTGCGGACAACGACCTACTTCTTGAGGACTGGCCGAGTATTTGCGAACCCATCCGCCGCGCTTATGCCAAGCCGAACCGCGCAAAATATCTCACGATGGACGGCGAACCCATCCGTCTTGAATGCCGAACGTGCAAGCTGGTGTTGCCGACGTGGACGGGAGACCCGGCCAAGATTGGCGGCAGTGTGATTGAGGCAGCCGGGATCCTCGGTGTGCGCGGACTCAGGCACGCCACCGCCAGCGGCGAGGTGTTGCGCCCGACGTTGGCGCTAATTGACGACCCGCAAACTTCTGAAATTGCGGCATCGCCGGAGCAGGTTGCGAAGATTGAGGCTGTGATTCAAAGCGACATCCTAAAAATGGCCGGGCCGCGCAAGCGCGTCAGTGCTTT
>CAIMLG010000036.1 GCA_903842235.1 uncultured Verrucomicrobia subdivision 3 bacterium | reverse complement strand
GGTAAAGCTGGAAGACCGTGGCAAAGGTCCCGGGCCCGGTGCCATACACCGGATAATCCGTCGTCATTTGCCGCGCATCGGTAAACATTTGTTCGCGATAGGAGAAACCCTGGCCGATCTCCTCCATACGGGGCGACAATTTTTCCCAGCCAAAATACCAACCGAGGCCGAGGGCCGCGGCCAAAAAGAATCCGATGATCAGCAGGTTGTTTCCGCGTTGCGGCGCCCGGCCACCCGTTTTGTGGAAGCGATGGATTTCGGCGCCCACAAAGAAAATGGCGGTGAGCGCCAGCAGGCCGCCGGCCACCAGCGCGCCGCCCCGGCTGGTGGAAATGATCGGGCCGGCGGCCAGCACCGCCGCGGCGAGGAGGAAAAGGTGATGCTTCCAAGTTCGCTGGCGCCGGAGCTGCCACCAGGTGCCGAGGCAGAGCGGCCAGAGCAAGTTGAAATATTGCGCGGCATTCGCCCGGTAGGCAAAGGGGCCAAACTGCGTGTCGCCTTCCTGATTGACCACGGGCTGGACGAGAAAAAGCAGTTTGCTGGACCCGGCGGCGCGCTGGATGATGGCTTCCAGCCCGAGCGCCAAGCCGCTGACCGCCAGCACCCCGAGCAGCCGCTGCAAGCGTGCGGGCAGTCTGGGTGACGGGGGGGCGGGGGTCTGGCGCGCCTTTCTTTCTTCCGCCCCCGTGCAGCCCAGCAGCCAGTCGCGCAGGCTCCAGAAAGCGGCCGCATGACCGAGATAAATCCAGAAATAGTTCCAGCTCCGGGCGGCATCATAACTGTGGGGCAGCCAGGCCAGGTGCGGGCGATAGACAAAAAAATGTTTTTCCGGATCAAAGGTGGCGGCGGCGTTCAGCGCGCTTACGAGACAATCCAACAGCAGGGCCACGGTCAGCCACGCCAGCAACTGGGTGGCGGTGCGAACGGAGGTGCGGTGAAACCGGTTTGGGTGGCCGGTCATGGCCGGCGCATCCCAGCGCGGGGCCGGAAGCTGTTTGACCTTCCGGATGGCGAGCTTGGTCAGCAGCAGCGCGCCCAGCAGAAAGCTGGCATAAGTCATGGCCCAGATGGCCCAGGGTTGGGTGGTGCCGAACACCCACGGTCCGAAGAGGACCATGAGGTAGATCAGGGCGCCGCTGGCATCGTCGGCCAGCCGATAAAGCTGCACGTCGGCGGCGCGAAGGGGTCGGGGAGGGGGCAACATCCGGGCCAGCTTCAGCGGAACCCCTCCGCAGTTCAAGCCGGAAACGGGCCGGGGAAATGCGCGCGCCCGGCATTTCAGCTTGCGTTTCGGCGGCGGCGCAGAAAAACTATGCGTCCATTATGCAAAATCAAGACGCACCGGCGGAAATCCTTTTCAAATTCTGGCCCTGGCTGGAAGCTAATAAAAACCGGCTCATCGGCGTGGGGGTGGCGCTGCTGGTCGCGTGGGGAATTTACGCTTTCGTTTCCTGGCGACAAGACGTGCAGGAAGTCACCGCCGGCGAAGCGCTGAGCCAATTGCTCGTGACCTCCGCCGCCAGTGCCGAGGCCGGAAAGACGGCCGAGGGCTTGTTGCAGCTGGCGGCGCAGTATCCCCGCACGGCGGCCGGGCAGCGGGCGCGGTTGCAGGGGGCGGCGGCGCTGTTTAGTGCCAGCCGTTACGCGGAGGCGCAGGTGCAGTTCAAAAAATTTCTGGAGGCCAATGCCACCGGGGCGCTGGCGGCCACCGCCCAACTCGGCATCGCAACCTGTCTTGAAGCGCAGGAAAAACCCGAAGCCGTGGCCGAATACCAAAAAGTGATCGCCCGGTTTGCCGGCTCCCCCGGCGAGGCGGCGGCCAAGGCGGCGCTCAGCCGGCTCCAAAAGCCGGTCGTCAAATCCTGATTTGTTCATGAAGCTCTCCATTATTGGCACCGGCTACGTCGGGCTCGTCACGGGCGCCTGCTTTGCGGAAGTGGGCCACCAGGTGATTTGCGTGGACAACGACGCCGCCAAGGTGAAGCTGCTGCAAGCCGGGGGCATTCCCATCTATGAGCCCGGCCTCGAAGCGATGGTGAAGAAAAACGTCGCCTCCGGGCACCTCAAATTCACCGCCAGCACGGCGGAGGGCGTGCAGAATTCCGAGGTCATCTTCATTGCCGTGCCCACGCCGCCGCAGCCGGATGGCTCGGTGGATTTGAGCTATATCGAGCGCGTGGCCCGCGACATCGCGGCGGCCATGACCAGCTACAAGATCGTGGTGGACAAGAGCACGGTGCCGGTGAAGACCGGGGAAAAAGTGGCCGAAACGATTAAACGTTACTGCGCGGCCAAGGTGGAATTTGACGTGGTGAGTAACCCGGAATTCCTGCGGGAAGGTTTTGCCGTGGGCGATTTGATGAATCCGGATCGCGTTGTCATCGGCGTGGCTTCGCCGCGGCCAGCGGCGGCGATGCGGGAAATTTATACGCCTTTCAAGGCACCGATCATCGTTACCGACATCAACTCCGCCGAGCTCATCAAGCACGCGGCGAATTCGTTCCTGGCGTTGAAGATTTCCTACATCAATGCCATTGCCAACGTTTGCGAGGCCGCCGGTGCCAACGTGCAGGAAGTCGCGCAGGGCATCGGCTTGGACGAGCGCATCGGTCGCCGGTTCCTCAATGCCGGCATCGGTTTTGGCGGCAGCTGTTTTCCGAAGGATCTGAGCGCGTTTATCAAAATTTCCGAGCAAGTCGGCTACGAATTCAAGCTGCTGAAGGAAGTCCAGCGAATCAATGCCGATCAGATGGAGCGCTTTGTCAATAAAATCACCGATACGCTGTGGGTGCTCAAGGACAAGAAAATCGGCGTGCTCGGCCTTGCGTTCAAACAGAACACCGACGACGTGCGCTCCTCGCCGGCGATTGATTTGTGCCAGCGCCTGCTCCAGGACGGGGCGACCTTGCGCGTGCATGATCCGAAGGCGATGGCCAAAGCCAGGGCGCTGTTGCCGACCGTGACTTATGTGGAGGACATGAACGCCGTGGCCGAGGGTTGCGATGCGCTCGTGGTGGCCACCGAGTGGGAGGAGTTCAAGCAATTGGATCTCGCCCGCGCCCGGAAAGGCATGACCGCCCCAATTTTCTTCGACGGGCGGAATCTGTTTGATCCGGCGGAGATGGAAAAACTCGGCTGGATTTACAAGAGCATCGGGCGTTAGGTGTTCCAAGTTTTTTAGTGGTGATGAGTTCCGCCGATTCCATTCCAACTAAAAATTCGGAAGCTAAAACGCATCCCCCAATCGAAGTCAGCGCCGCGCTGATTTTCCGGGGCGGCAAACTCCTCATCACCCAGCGCCACGCCGGGGCGCATTTGGGCGGGCTGTGGGAATTCCCCGGCGGCAAACGCGAACCCGGCGAAACTTTTGAAGCCTGCCTCGTTCGTGAAATCCGGGAGGAACTGGGCGCGGAAATCACCGTTGATAAACTCTGCGAGGAAATTTTTCACGACTATCCCGAAAAATCCGTCCACCTGAAATTTTTCCGCTGCCAGCTGCTGGCCGGCGAGCCGCAGCCGCTGGACTGCGCGGCCGTGCGCTGGGTGAACCCGCGGGAGCTGGCCGATTACGAATTTCCCGCGGCCGACGCGCAGTTGCTGCAGAAACTGGCAGCTTCCCCGTGGCGGGCGGATTGAGTTCGCTTTGGCGGCCTATCCGCGCACGGTTGCCCCGGAGAATTTTTATGAGGTCTAGGATGCTTTTACGACCTTCTCCAAAGTTTTCCGGCGGCATGACCGGCTCCAGCGCCTCAAGCTGCCCTCGGGCGGGCCGGTGATCGTCGTGGCGACTCCCGTCGGCAAGGAGGAATTTCAAAATATCCTCCGCCAGTTTGAAAAGGAACCGTTCGATGACGCCAAGCAGCGCCTGGCGCGGCAGGTTATTTTGGATCGCAAAAGCAGCCGGTTGTCGTCCCGCCAGATCCGGGACATTCTGAAAACCTTCAAGTTTGATGACGGCCGGTTGGAAGCGGCCAAACTGGCCTGCGGTCACACGCTGAATCCGGAAAACTTTTTCGTAGTCAATGAAGCCCTCACTTTCGCGAGCACCAAGGAAAGTCTTGCCAGCTATGTGGACAGCCAGCGTCCGCGTCTTTCCGCCGAACGCGATAATAAATGAGTTGGCCGCCTTCGCCCGCCGACAGCTTTAGCTGCTTAGCATCGAGGCCGGGAAATATGGATCGGGATGCGGTAACTAATCCGCACGAGAAGATCTCCGCGGCCGCCGCGCGGTTTGGGCAAACCTTCGCCGGGAAGGCGCACAATTTCGTTCCGTCCCGCTCCGGGTGGAATGACCACGCGCAGCATTCCGCCGGTGAGGCCACGCACCATTTCCGTTCCGCCTTGAGCAGCGCGTTCGGGTTTGATTTTCAAATCGCAGCGCAGCTCGGAGCCCCGCGCTTTGAAACGCAAATGGGGCAGCGCCTTGACGCGAAGTTGCACATAGCCGCCGCCGAACGGTTCCGGGCGCGGCAGGCGGAAGCGCGAACCGGGCGCAGTGCCCGAGGGGATGACCAGTTCGTAAATCTCCGCGCCGTTGGGGTTGGCGGGATCGTGAACGCGGACGGCCCGCGTGGTGCCGCGCAAAAAATCTTCCAGGGGTAGATGAACGTCTTGCGAAAGGTGGGCTGGCACTTTTTCCGGGCGGGCGGCCGCGGAAGTTTTGGCGGCGGCAGCCAGTTCGCGGTCGTAGACCGCGCGGCGAAGCGGGTCGCTTAAGATTTCCTGGGCGGCGTTCAGCGCCTGGGTGTTTTTCAGCGCGGCCGGAGAATTGGGATTGCGATCGGGATGGTGCTGTTTGGCGAGCCACCGGTAGGCGGCGCGAATTTGTGGCTGCGTGCAGCGGCGATCCAGGCCGAGCGTTTCGTAATGGTTGGGGGCGGAGCGGTGCAAAAAAGAAACGCCGCGTCTTCACGAGCGCGGCT
>CAIMLG010000035.1 GCA_903842235.1 uncultured Verrucomicrobia subdivision 3 bacterium | reverse complement strand
GGCGTGGTCCGCGGCGCCGCACAGGTCACACAAAGATTTCAAAAACTTTGTTCTCAGCGGCAAGGCCGGACGAAAGTCCGGTCTTTCTGTTTATACAGTTTGCCTTTTAGTTATCATTTAATGGTATTTGCTATATTTAACACTATATTGTTGCTAAATACGATCTTCTGGCCTATAACGACGCCATGAAACGGATCCTGGTTTTTGCGCTGCTGGCGATGGCTTCCACTCGGATCATGGCTGAGGGAAAAATCGCGCTTCTGGCCCTGCCTGTTCCGCCCGCTCAGGGCACGACGCTTGAAATGGACTCACGCAACGTACCGGCCCCGTTGCTCTCGGCTGTCGAAACACTGTTTAAACAAGGTTTCCCCGACCCACGCGGTTGCGAATACCGGGAAGTCACTGTCAAAGTCAGCTCATTTAACGCTCGCGAAACTCAGTCGCTTAAAACCCATGGATGGGTGTTGCCCACAGCGTCAAATTCCTCGCAATTTGCGATTTGCTGGAACGGCTTGATCTATCCGGTTCAGGAAACCGGGGCGATGGCGAAGACTCATGATGACGCCAGCCCGCCGGCTCCGCGACGAACGTATATGGAATCGGCAGCCGGCGAAGTCGCTACCGTAATGCCCACCAATGCGGCCTCGACACGCATACCGTTCTTGGTGGTTTGCGGCGAGTTTTTAGAGGCTTCGAACGAATGGAAGCAACTGGCGGCCCCACGGGGGCGGCAGCCGGAGAGTGGGGATGACCTAGGCAATGATCCTTATCTTGAAATTGCCGGTGATTGGGCATGGGCGCTTTTTGACAGAGTGATTGCCTGTCAATCGCGAGGCGATGTTGCCTTGGGGCTGGCTACCGCGCGGCAGCTTGAGGAGGCAAGGCTCAAAATCGAGGGCGAAGCTGCGAAGCGCAAGTTTGCGCGTCCGCTCAATTATCCCCGCACGGAGGGTGAAAAACCGTATCTCTCTTTCCTGGATCAATTTCCAAGCATTTTAACGGACCTGGAGCGCCGAGAGCGGGAAAACAGGCGGGGCCCTCTCTCGGCAGCGGAGTTGGAGAAACTTTCGACAGCGGAGCAAATCGGCGCATTGATCCGTGACCTGGACCAGGTTGCCGCTCAACAAATGAGCCAGCCCGGCACTGTCAATTGCGCGGATGATCCCATCGTTCAGATGCTTATCGCCAAAGGTGATGCGGCGGTGGAGCCGCTTTTGGATTGCATCGAATCGGACAAACGATTGACCCGTTCAATCGGATATGCCCGCAATTTTATGCGGAGCCGAATTGTGATTTCGGCGGCCAGCGCGGCTCGCTCGGCAGCGCAAATGATTTTACAGTCTGATTTCCATTCTGTTGCGGAAATGCGCCAATATTGGAAACAATTCAAAGGGATCGAAGTGGAGGATCGCTGGTTTATGACGCTGGCTGATGACAAGGCTTGGGGGCGATGGCTTGAGGCGGCCCAGAATATAACCAGTTCGGTAAATCTGACGCGTTTCCCGGGGACTGGCTTCTCAATGCAACATCCGGAGCCCACCAATGGGCCGATCCGTTTCCGGGGTGAAGTATTACGCGCCAAAACCAACCCCTCTGTTACAGATCTCCTGGCTCGCCGCGCCACCGAGATGCCG
>CAIMLG010000034.1 GCA_903842235.1 uncultured Verrucomicrobia subdivision 3 bacterium | reverse complement strand
GGAACTCTTGGGCAGAATGTTGAGGGCCTCGGTGTAGCCTGAGGCCGCCTTGTCGAAGTCGCGGGCCTTCATGGCGGCGGCGGCGTCGGCCAGCGCCTTCTGGCCGCGGATGAGCTGTTCCTTGCGGCGGATGACCTCCTGCTCGCTGAGTTCTTCGGGCGTGGCGAGCGCGGCGGCACCCACACTGGCCAGCGGGTTTTGCGCGTGGGCGCGCAACGGCGCGACCCATAATCCAAAAACCAGACTGCCACACAGCATGGCAGGTAAAATTTGGTCGGCTCTCTTCATGCTTCCTTTCCTGCTCTCGGCGCTTTTTGCGCCCGCAGTCCGTGCCGGGCATTCCACCCGGCTCGCGACGCGCGTGTTTAAAATCCCTTCGAAAAACACCTTAAAACCGCAGCACAACTCTGGCCTCTCGCGTGTATGTCTGCTTGGTTTGAATGTCTTTGAATATCACCAGCGCCCGACCTGTGTCAAGGCTAACCACTTCATATTGCTTGTCCTTGTAGGCAATCTTCGAACCTGGCTTCAAATTGTCGAACATCTGGTTGGTGACTCTGGACACACAACGGCCCACCGGCTCGCTCTCTGAAATCGTCTTGCCCACCATCAAGGGAATCTGCTTGATGACGTCAACGGATTTCCGTTGCAACGTGAGCACTGAAATATCCACTTCCCTTTCTTGACCCAGCGAGCGGTCAAACTGTTTGACTGTCTTGGATTCGAAGCGAAGGACGGTGAAGGTCTCCTCGGTGCCAAAGATGATCTGCTTGAAGACATCGCCCACCTTGACGAACCGGCTGTTGCCGCCGGCAATGTTAATCTGGAACACACCCTCGGAGGCCACCGCCATGAACCTCATCGGGAACTTGCGCTGCGCAATCAACCAGGCGAGTTCATCGGCGGGATCGTTGGGTATGATCGGCCCCGTTTGTTCCGGAGCCGGCCGGAATATCTCTTTGCCATTCCACACCCATTCTTCGGGGATGAATGGCCGCTGGCCGTCGTTGGTCTGCCATGCCGGTGGGTTCTTGAGCAACGTCGCGATCTGCATCATTTCGTTGGTGTCGAGCTGATGGGCAGACACATCCTTGTCAACGTGCGGATTATCGAGCAGAGCTGAAATCCAAACCAAATCGTTAGTGCCCAACGGCACATCCGGCTGAAGCACCACCCTAATTTGAGCCAGCTCGTTCGTTCCCAATGGTTTCGCTTTAGCACGGTCAACCTCTGGATGGACCGACCCAGCAAAACTCAAACGGCTTCCCAAAATAACCGCCGTGGCGATCATCATCAGCGACACGATGGCCACGGCTATCTTTTCGTAATGTTTCTTCAAAAACTCCATGACACTCCAGCCTGCGACGCCTTACTTGCCTGCCGGCGCCGACGGTTCTCGAAACTCCACCAAATCCACGCGCAATTTCACCTGGATTTTTTCCTCACCAAAAACGGTGACTGGCTTGGCCAGCTTGCCCTCCCCGACCGGCCGCGGTCCCGGAGCTGCGGCTCCCGCCGCCGCGCCCGCTGGGCTGGCCGGGCCGGCCGCCCTGGTCATCGCCTCGGACCGGCCGCCCTGCAGCATCTCACCGCTGCGGCTGTTGAGGACGGCCACGGAACGAATCACGAAAAACCGGGGCGAGGTCTCCAACGCGCCCATGATGCCTCGCAAGGCCTGCGTGTCGGCGACAAATTCCAACTCAAATGGCAGAACGCGCGTGATCTCGGCGGGATTGTCATGGATGGCCGCACCCAGAAATTCCTCGTTTTCTCTCCCGCTCGTCTGCATCGGCATGGCCACCGCGTTGACATCATGCGGAATCTCCGCGCCGACCGCCGCTCGGCGAATGGCGGAGATCGAAACAATGCGATTGGTGAAGAGAATGTCCGCCATCATCTCGATGGCGTTCCACTGCGTCAGCAGCGTATGGATTTGGGCGGGATCGTTGGCCGGCGGCGTGCCCAGGGTGACATAACGGCCGAACCCGAAGCCAAAGTCCTGCGGCACCGCCACATTGGATTGTTTGGCCGCCGTCAACAGCTTGTTCTTGAGTTGCACCAGTTTCGTATTGAACGCGGCTGGCTTGATGTTCTGCGGCGGGGGATTGACGCCGGCCAGATTGGTCAGCCATCGCGCCACGCTGAAATCCCCATTGGTGCCGGAGAGCACCGCGACTGTGTTGGAGAGGACGGCAACATTTTCCGGGTGCGGAAACGGTTTCTGCCCAATCAACCTGTCCAGATCGGCGCGCTTCTCTTCCAGCTTGGCGGACGCCTCTGCTTCCTTGAAATAGTTCACGAACACCTGGCTGTAGCCGATGTAGC
>CAIMLG010000033.1 GCA_903842235.1 uncultured Verrucomicrobia subdivision 3 bacterium | reverse complement strand
TCATGTAGATTTATGAAAGCGGACTGACGAATTACTGTCAAAGATTATCGCAGAAACAAGAGGAGTCCAGAGGTCGCTGACCTTTGGCGTTGGGGTTCGGGGATGCGGAATCCCCGATGAAAAAAATCGCGGCGAGCCACCGAGGCGAAGCCGCGAAAAATTAGACACGAATTTCACGATTTGGCACGAATGGGGAAGGACGCCGCAGCGCGGCGTCCCTACCTGTGGGTGTGGCCGGCTAGGCCGGTTGAAAGTCTGGCTGGTAGGTGGCGGCGATGTGGGCAAACAGGGGGTTCTGGCGGATGGCGAGGGCCAGCTTTTTCAAGCGGTCGTAAACGGTGCTGGGGCTGATGCTCTGGCGGCTGGCGTAGGCGTCCACATGGGCACGGGTGCCGGTTTCGTGCATCCCCAGCAAAAGCCGGAAAAGTTCACGGTCACGGGCGGGGATGGCGGCGGAGAGGGTGTAGAACGCGCGGCGGGCATCGGCACGGGCGGCATGTTCATCGGGGGTGAGGTGGTCATGGTCGGCCAGATGGCTGGCGCGGTGCGTGCCGCACGGGCCATTAGGGAAGTCGTCCAGATCGGTGTCATCGTTCACGATGACGAGGTCGGTCATGTGGCGCTGCTGCTCTTTGCGGGACATGAAGCCCAAAACCGCGTGTTTCACTTGGCGGCGGTTGAACCCGACTTTGCCGGTCTGGTTGAAAATGAGGGCGGTGGGGCCAAGCTCCTTGTGCACCAAAAAATCAAGGGCCTCGTCTACCATTACGGAGCTAGAGCCGAGTCCGAACCGATCAAGATAATGGACGATGCGGGCGCGCAACATGTCGTTGGAGTAAATACTGGCTTCAAAGGAAACCCATGATTCCTGCTGGCGGGCAGTGATGACTTCGCCGTCATGCTTGCGGGTGGTCTGCTGTGGCGAAGCCAGCTGTGATAGCTTCGATTCTTGAGGGAGCCTGTTCGTCTTTTTTTGTGAGGGAGTTTTCATGGTCTTTTTTTTCTCGCTCTGATCGCCCCTCATCCGTCGGTCGCCTTGTTCACGAACAGTTGAGCCCCCAGCCATCCCCCCGTGGGCGTAGGCTTCAGAGGGCACCACGGTCCCGGGGTTGGCTGGTGAGATTGGGCGAGACCGTGACAAGGCGGCCGATGGAATGAGCGGGCCGACCAGAAAAAACGGACCTGAAAACGGCGGCAAGCTGCCGCCGGCCATTTGGACAAGGCAGCGGACGACCCACAAAAAACCAACCCATTTTAATTTCGAGCAACGCGAGCAAACTATCCCCGACCAACGGGAGCCGACTGTAAAAGCAGAAAGCAGAAATTGGGAAAGCTGAAATGAATTGTGGTGCTGCCGCACAAACTGACGGCCCTACCTCAACCGAGGAGCGCAAGCGAGGAGGTTACAATGCTGCCAGCGCGCCCCAGCCTGGCCAACCTGAAAGGCTGAAGAAGGCCTGAAAACATCCGATAACCGACGATGTTCGTGCGCGCGCGCTGGAGCGAAAGGCACGCTGGCGGCAACCATTCGCCAACCCGCGACAGCGTGCCGGTGACGGCGCTGCGGTGGCGTCAGCCACCGCCGCCGGCATGAGCGTCAGCATTGCGCGTGCGGAAAATGCTATCCGTGAATGGCGACCGTGAATTTTCCGCGCGACCGTCATTATTGAGCGAAGCGAACTAATTGCCGGTTGAGCAGCGCGATCTAATTTTGAAGCCTGGCCGGGGCGTGAGGCAGGGGCCGGTTGTATGCAAAGTCAAGACCCACCGCTTTACAACCAACACCGGGAACGGGGGCAAAAGCAAAAGGCAAGGAGGACGCTTCAGTAACTTCGGAGGGCTGGTTCAACCACGGATTGAAATGACGCTCCGCTGCGCTCCGGTCATTTCAATCCTTTGTCGATTAGGCGTAAAAGGTCTATCCAACATAAGGCTTGGCAAAAATACGCATCTCTATCGCGCAACCGTAAAAGCTCACCATCGCTCCCGCGAGCACAGCTAAACCAGACGGCTCGTGAAATCGCATCAGGATAAATCCAGCTATCATCGAAAGATAAGAAGGCATCCCATTTATCAAATTCAGATTCGGGGCTGTGAATAGCGTGCCGACGGCCACGAACGGAATCGAAAGAAACCACCACGGCGAAACGACAATGCCCAGAACAACCGCCGCAACAAAAAGGCAAACAGGCACAAATCGCGCCCGTCGAACCATGATGACTTTTGGTGTGCCCATATTTACGCCTAACGAAAAAAGAGCCACGTGGGAACTGTGACGTGGCGAATCCCAACGCTCAAGCGCAAAACTGCTGCGCCCAACCACGTTGGCTCCGGCGATTAGGTGTCATGTTCTCTCCTTTGTCAGTGCCAGA
This sequence comes from uncultured Verrucomicrobia subdivision 3 bacterium, assembly GCA_903842235.1. Classification (GTDB taxonomy): domain Bacteria; phylum Verrucomicrobiota; class Verrucomicrobiia; order Limisphaerales; family UBA11358; genus UBA11358. Next base: position 531 of record CAIMLG010000033.1, on the reverse strand, counting down.
ATAAAAATAAACCTCTCGTGCCGTCTGGCTGCCTCAATAATCCAAGACCGCCACCATACAATGCAAACGAATTCGTCTTGCCATCCTGAACGAATGAACCGTGATACCATCCAGAAAACTGCCAAGACATAGCCACGTCTGGTGAAGCAGGTGAGGCCATCTTCAGAATGTGTCGAAAACCGTCACTATCAAGTGTGCCGAAGTAGTTGGTGCCGAATGGATCGGCGACAAGCGTAATGTTGGAAACTGACTGTGCATCGGGAATCTGGCGCAACGTCACTAAATCACCGAGCGGTTTGAAATCATTAGTCGTGCCAGCAGAACAAACAAGCGTAACTCCCAACCAAAGGCTCAATAAAATGTATGGCTTCATAATGGTGATGCGCGAATGACACCTAACTTTTAGCAGTGTATCCCGCAGGCTGCCGCCGACAAGTGTGATTTTTTTGCGAGGTGAAGCGGCCGCCTGCGGGATACACTGCCGTTGAACTGAGCCGCTGAACCCGTGACTTCGTGCTACTGGGGAAAGTA
>CAIMLG010000032.1 GCA_903842235.1 uncultured Verrucomicrobia subdivision 3 bacterium | reverse complement strand
GGATCTTGCGCATCCGCTCCGGGCTGACCCGGCTGGCGGTGAGGTTGGCCACACAGCCGTTGGCGAAGCGCAGGCGCACGTTGGCGATGTCCTCGCTCTTGCTCAACACGGGAATGCCCACGGCGTCCACGCTCGTCACGGGTGATTTCACGAACGCGAGCACCACGTCGAGATCGTGAATCATCAAATCCAGGACGACGCCGATGTCGGTGGAGCGGGCCGGGAAGGGCGACAGCCGATGGCACTCGATGAACTTCGGCTCGGTGGCGACGGTCTGGAGAAAAGTGAAGACTGGATTGAACCGTTCGACATGGCCGACTTGCAGGACGCAATTTTTCTGCTGCGCGATTTGAATCAGTTCGGCGGCCTGCTCGGAACTGTCCGTCATCGGCTTCTCGACGAGGACATGTTTGCCTTGCTGGAGCAATGATTTGGCGAGGTCAAAATGCGTGGTGGTGGGCGTGGCAATGTTCAGCGCGTCGCTGGCGGCGGCGGCGGCGGCCACGGAGGCAAACACGCGCAACTGGTGTTTCTCCCCGATTTTGCGGGCGGTTTCGGCGTGCGCATCGAAAATGCCGGTGAGCTCCACCTGGCCGGCGGCGTGGAGTTCGGAATAAATGCGGGCGTGATGTTGGCCGAGCGAACCGGTGCCGAGGACGGCGACTTTGACTTTTGCCATGGGCGAAGTCTGCCAGCAAGGGCACTTTTCTAAAAGGCGAAATAAAGGGTCGCGCCCGGAGGCGGCGAGTTGGAGTTCACGCTTCAGCGTGTTGGGCGGACAAGCTAAAGCTTGAACTCCAACTTGGCGCGCTCTTAAACTTGGCGCGTGCCAGTTCTTGCTTACATTCTGACCGCGCTCGGCGCGTATCTGCTCGGATCCATTCCCTTTGGGTATCTGGCGGCCAAGCTCAAGGGGATTGATATCCGCACGGTGGGCAGCGGCAATATCGGCGCGACGAACGCCATGCGCGTGCTGGGCAAGCCCACCGGCATCGCGGTGATGCTGCTGGACGCGGCGAAGGGGTTTGCGGCGGTCGTTATTCTCGCCCCCCTCATTTTTGATCATTTTAGCCCAATTGAATACTGGATAAAGCCGTTTAACTTTGCTGGGTTGGACAAAGCCATGAACTTCGCTGTTCTTGCAGGGGTTTGCGCCGTGCTCGGCCATAATTACACCTGCTGGCTGAAGTTCAAAGGCGGCAAGGGCATCGCGACCACCGCCGGTGTTTATCTGGCGCTGGCGCCGTGGCCGCTGTTGATTGCGCTGGCCGTTTTCGTTTTGGCAATCGGGCTGACCAAATATGTCTCGGTCGGTTCCATCGCCGGGGCGATTGCCTTGCCGGCGGCGGTTTGGATTTTCACCCCGAATAATACGCTGCTCGGCATTGTGACGACAGCGCTGGGCGCGTTGGCGATATACAAGCATAAGGGCAACATTCAACGGCTCATGGCAGGAACCGAAAACCGGCTCGGCCAGAAAAAGGAATCGAAATGAGAATCTGCGTTTTGGGCGCGGGCGCTTGGGGTGCCGCGCTGGCCAAAGTTCTGCAAGAAAACGGCAATGCGGTGACGCTGTGGGATATCAATGCGGCGCTGCTCGCCGAATTGCAGTCGGGCCGGAGCGAAAAGCTGTTGCCCGGCGTGCCGCTGCCGACGGATTGGAAAACCGAGCCGGACTTCGCCAAGGCCGTGGGCGGCCGCGAAGTGCTGGTGCTGGCGATTCCCTCGCAATTCTTTCGCGAAGTGGCACAAAAGCTCAAGGGCCACCCCGGCATTTTTGTCAGCGTCACCAAAGGCATCGAATTTGAAACCGGCGAGACCATGAGCCGCATTCTGCGCGAACTGGCGCCGGCGGATCGCGTGGCGGCGTTGTCCGGCCCGAGCTTTGCGCGTGAAGTGGCGCTGGGCATTCCCACCTCGATTGTCTGCGCCTGCGAGAGCGAAGGCACGGCCAAGACGGTGCAGGGCTTGTTTCATCGGCCGGAATTCCGGATTTACCGGAGCAACGACATCTTGGGCGTAGAATACGGCGCCGCCTTGAAAAACGTCATCGCAATCGGCGCCGGCGTGGGCGACGGCCTGGGCTACGGCGACAACACCAAGGCCGGGCTGGTTTCGCGGGCGCTGTCCGAGATGCGCCGGTTGGGCGTGGCGTGCGGTGCCAAGCCGGAGACGTTCAACGGCCTGAGCGGGCTGGGCGATTTGATGCTCACCTGCTTTTCCAAGCAGAGCCGCAACCGCGATCTGGGCGAGCGCATCGGCCGTGGTGAAACGATTGAGGCCATCGTCGCCTCGCATCCCAAGCTCGCGGAAGGTTATCCCACCGCGCGTTCCGCCCATCGTTTGGCACGCGAAAAAAACGTGCCGACGCCGATCATCGACGAAGTGAACGCCATGCTTTACGAGGGGAAGAATCCCCAGCAGGCCGTGCGCGACCTTATTTCCCGCGCCTTCAAGGCGGAAGATTGATTGGGCGCCGGCTTACGCCGCCAGTTCCTGCCACAAATAAGCGCTCATGCGCTGGCCTTTTTCAAAGCAGTCCAGGCTGAACTTTTCATTCGGCGAATGCGCGTTGTCATCCGGCAGGCCGAGGCCCAGCAGCAGGGAATCGGCGCCGAGAATCTTCTTAAACTGGTTCACAATCGGAATCGAGCCGCCCTCGCGCATCAGAATTGGCTTGCGACCGAACGCTTTTTCCAGTGCCCGCAATGCCGCCTGGGCGGGGGCGCTCGTGGGCGAAACGTGATACGCCTCGGCCCCGTGGCCGGCGGTGATTTCCATGCGCACCGTCGGCGGGCAGATTTTTTTCAGCCACGCGCAGACCACTTTGCGGACGTGTTCGGGCTTTTGATTGGGCACCAACCGGCAGGTGATCTTGGCCCGGGCCCAGGCCGGCACGATGGTTTTGCTGCCTTCGCCTTGATAGCCGCTGGTGAGACCGTTGATTTCAAAGGTGGGCCGCGCGCTGCGCTGTTCCGTGGCGCTAAAACCGCATTCGCCGAACAGGCGCGGGGCGCCGAGCAATTTCTTCAATTGCGCGTCCTTGAGCGGATAGCGTTTATTTTGCGCGCGCTCATATTTTGTGAGCGGCACAATGCCGGCATAAAAACCGGGGATCTGAATCCGGCCCTGAGCGCTGCGGGCTTGGGCCAGCATTTGGGCCAGCGCCATGGCGGGATTTTCCACCGCGCCGCCGAAGATGCCGGAATGCAGGTCGCGCGCCGGTCCGTGCAGGGTGATTTCAAAGGCGATGATTCCCCGCAGCCCGCAGGTGAGCGCGGGACAATCCGGCGTGGGCATGCCGGTGTCGGAAATGACGACGGCCGCGCAGGCCAGTTCCCGGCGGTGGCCGGTGAGAAACTTGTCCAGGTTTTCGCTGCCCACTTCCTCCTCGCCCTCGATCACGAAGGTCAAATCGCAGGGCAGGGGCGTGCCGGTTTTTAAGTAGGCTTCCACGGCTTTGAGGTGGGCGAAGTTCTGGCCCTTGTTATCCGTGCTGCCGCGCGCGAAAATATTCCGGCCCTGAATGCGCGGTTCAAACGGCGGCGATTGCCACAGGTCCAGTGGCTCCGGCGGCTGCACATCGTAATGGCCATAGACCATGAAATGCGGCTGGGCCGAACCCTTCGCGCGTTGGGTTTTGGCGACGACAATAGGGTGGCCGGCCGTGGGGCAGAGCCGCGCATCCAGGCCGATCTGTTGGCAATGGGCCACGAGCCAGCGGGCGCAGCCGAGCAGGTCTTTTTTATGTTGCGGCTGGGCGGACACGCTGGCAAAGCGCAGATAATCGCAAAATTCAGCGAGAAAGCGTTTTTGATGTTGTTTTAGGTAATGAAGCACCGGTTGCATGGCGGTAGCTAACCGGCAATGTGCCCCGTTGCCAAGCAAAAGTAGCATTCGGCTTACTCGGCCTATGAAAATCAGGACCGCTCATGCCTTGGGCGCAGGGGATGATTTTTCCCTTTCTGGTTGGGTTTGCTTACGGCAGGATTACCAAAACACAATCACATGTATTTCGGGAAAAAAATTGTTGTGGTCATGCCGGCTTACAATGCCGCCAGGACCGTCACGAAGACCGTGGAAGAAGTTCACCAGCAGGGGATGGTGGACAAGATCATCCTCGTGGACGATCGCAGCCGGGATGACACGGTGCAGGTGGCTTCCGCGCTGCCCGGCGTGCTGGTGCATGTGCATGAGAAAAACACCGGCTACGGCGGCAATCAAAAAACCTGCTACCGGCTAGCGCTGGAAGCTGGCGCGGACATTGTCATCATGGTGCATCCGGATTATCAATACACCCCCAAGCTAATTCCGGCGATGGCCTCGATCATAGCCAACGACTTGCACCAGTGCGTGCTGGCCAGCCGGATTCTGGGCGGTTATTCGCTGCAAGGGGGGATGCCCCATTGGAAATATGTGGCCAACCGTTTTCTCACCGCGGCGGAAAACCTGCTGCTGGGCGCAAAACTGTCGGAATATCACACCGGTTACCGGGCGTTTTCGCGCGGTTTGCTGGAGAAACTCCAACCCAACCTGGCCGCAAACTCGGATGATTTTGTGTTTGATAACCAGATGCTCGCGCAAATTCTCTGGCACGGGTTTACCATTGGTGAGGTGAGCTGTCCGACCAAGTATTTCAAGGAGGCTTCCTCCATCAATTTCCGGCGCAGTTGCCAATACGGTTTCGGTTGCCTGAACGTTGGCACGAAATTCCGGCTAGCCAAGCTGGGATTGGCCAAGCCGAAGTTATTCTTTCCATGACCGAGGCAGGCTTGTTCTCAAAATAAAAAACGCCCGGTTGGCACCGGGCGTTTCATTCCTTATTTGGTAAAATTATTTTTTCAGCGCGATCGCCAGACGGGATTTTTTGCGGTTAGCGGTGCCGCGCACGATGGCGCCGGTTTTCACGGCCTTGTCGTAAGCGGAATGGACTCCGGGCAGCAGCTTGGCGGCTTCATCCTTCTTGCCGGCAACCACGGCGGCCCGGAATTCTTTCTCCGCGCGGCGCAGGCGGGTCTTGACCGCGTTATTCTGAAGGTTTTTGCGCTGGCTGTTGCGCATCCGGCGTTCGGCTGACTTCGTGTTCGGCATAAATTCGTTATATATTTACTAAAGAGCCGCAGAAGCTAGCCAAACCGGCACAAATGTCAATGGCGAAAAAATGCCTCCACGCTTTACTTTTAGGCGGCGGCCTGTTTTGTTAACACAATACCAATTACTTGGATGAGTGACCCCGCTCACATAAAATCACCGCTCCGCATTTTGCATCTGGAGGACAATCCGGATGATGTCCTTTTGGTGCGTGATCTGCTGGCTTTGGATGGCATTGATGCGGAAATCCGCAACGTCATGCGGCGGGAAGAATTCAAGCAGGCGCTGGCGGAAGGGAATTGGAATTTGGTGCTGGCGGACTACCACCTGCCGGCCTTCACCGGAATAGAAGCGCTCAAACTAGTGCGCGCGCAGTCGCCTGGCCTGCCGTTTATTCTGATGTCCGGCGCCATCGGCGAATCGGCCGCCATCGAAAGTCTGAAGGCGGGGGCCACGGATTATATCCTCAAGCAGAACCGAGATCGATTGCCTTCGGCGGTGCGGCGGGCGGAGGCGGAGGCGGTGGAGCGGCGGCGGCTGACCACCATGGAGGAGTCATTGCGGCGGAGCGAGCGGCAATACCGGCTGCTGTTTCAAGGCAATCCGCATCCCATGTGGGTGTTCGATTTGGAAACGCAAGAACTCCTCGAAGTGAACGAGGCGGCGATCCAGCATTATGGCTTCACCCGCGAGGAATTTCTTCGCATGAACCTATCGGATTTGCGGGTTACTGGAGCCGGCGGGTCCGGGCCGGCCGCCGATGAAGAAAACCTCGCGCGCAGTTTGATCTGGCAACAGCGGCGCAAGGACGGACGGGTGATGGACATGGAAATCACCTGGTCGCCCCTGGCTTTTCAAGGACGGTTGGCGGCCCTCGCCATGGCGACCGACGTCACCGTCCGGCGTCGGATTACGCATCACAATTACATTTTCGGCCAGTTGAGCCACCATTTGAGCGCGGTGAGTTCCGCTGCCGAGGCGGGGACCTTCATCTGTGACGCCGCTGATAAATTATTCCACTGGGATGATTTTGCCCTGGACTTGTATTCAGCCGAGCAGGACGAGGTGGTGTCGTTGCTAACCATCACCACGATTGATGGGAAACGGGTCAAAATTCCCGCTTCGCCCCAGCCCAAGTCCGCCAATGCCTTGATGCGGCGGGTGGTGGCGCGCGGGGCCGAACTGATTTCTGCGGCGGAAACCGAGGACAAGGCGGGCACGACGGTCATCGCGCCCATTCGCACGGGGCAGCAGGTGATCGGCGTGCTCTTTGTCCAGAGCCGGCGTTCCCATAGTTATACGGAGCAGGATTTGGAAACGCTGCAAACGTTGGCCGACCAGTGCGGGGGCGCCTTGCAACGGGTGCGGGCGGAAGAGGACCTGCGCCACAGCCAGCGGCGTTTCCGGGATTTGTTTGAAAATTCGCCGGACGCTATTTTTGTCGAGGATCTGACGGGCAAAGTGTTGGATGTCAACGCCAGCGCCTGCGCGTTGCATGGCCTGACCCGAAATCAACTCATCGGTAAAAATGTGATCATGGATTTGGTGCCGCCCGCTCGCCGGGAAGTGATCCGCGCCGAATTTCATCGTCTGGCTTCGGGTCAGATTTCCTGGGTGGAGAGCGAAAGTTTGTGTTCGGACGGCCGGGTGGTGCCGGTGGAGATCCGCGTGGTTCGGGTCGAGTTTGAGGGGCAGCCCGCGTTGCTTTTCCATGTCCGCGATATTACTGAGCGGCGGGTGGCGGAGACCGCCTTGCGCAGTTCGGAAACCTTGTTCCGCTCCGTCTGGGAAAATTCCGTGGATGGCATGCGGCTTACGGATGAAAACGGCAATATTCTGGCGGTTAACGACGCCTTCTCCCACTTGGTGGGCCTGCCCCGTGAACTGTTGGAAGGCAAGCTTTTCACGGTGATATACTCCACCAGCTCGAACTGGGAGAAGTTGTTGCGTGAGCATCAGGCGCATTTTCGCGGCGGTTTGCATCCGGACAAGCAGGAATCCGGTTGTCTGCTGCATGATGGCCGGTCGGTGGTGTTTGAAATCACGGATTCCTACGTTGAAACCGGCGGCGAGCCGCGCCTGCTGTTAAGCCTCTTTCGGGACATTACGACCCACAAGCAACTGGAGGAGCAGTTGCGCCAGTCGCAAAAAATGGAGGCTATTGGTCAACTGGCCGGGGGCATTGCGCATGACTTTAATAACATTCTGACCATCATTCTCGGCCATGCCACCCTGCTGACGCTCGCACCGCTGGATCCAAAATCGCTGGTTTCCGCCCAGCAAGTCAAGCAGGCCGCCGAACGTGCCGCCGGGTTGACCCGGCAGTTGCTGGCTTTCGGTCGCAAGCAGGTTTTTAATCCCCGGCCCCTCGATCTCAACCAGCTGGTGGGCAAAATGTCCGACATGCTTCCCCGCCTGCTAGGGGAAGATATCAACCTCCAGATTCAATTAAGTAAAGAACTGGCCGTCATCGAGGCGGATGCCAGCATGATAGAGCAGATCGTTCTGAACCTTGCGGTCAACTCCCGGGATGCCATGTTGCGGGGCGGCCGGCTGATCATCCGCATTGATTTGTGCGAAGTGGATGCCGAGCACGCCCGCCGGCAGGTTGAGGCCCGCCCGGGCCGGTTTGTGTGCTTGAGCCACACGGATAACGGTTGCGGCATTCCCGCCGAAAATCTGGCGCATATTTTTGAACCCTTCTTCACCACCAAGGAGCTGGGCAAAGGCACTGGGCTTGGCCTGGCCACGGTTTTTGGCATCGTCAAACAGCATCCCGGCTGGGTGGAGGTTGAAAGCGAACTCGGCAGAGGCACGACATTCCGCATCTATTTCCCAGTGACCAATGTCCCGCCCGCTGATCCGGTGGAGTTTGACAGCCAGTTCCGCGCCCGGGGCGGCAATGAAACCATTCTGGTGGTGGAGGATGAACGCGACCTTCGCGAGATTATTGCCCGCACATTGAATCGCCACGGTTACCGGGTCTTTCAGACCGTGGATGGCCAGAACGCGCTGGCAGTTTGGGCGGAATACAAGAACGAAATCGATCTGTTATTTACCGATGTCATCATGCCGGGCGGTATCAATGGGCGGGAGCTGGCCGAAAAATGTCAGGCCGAAAAGCCGGGTCTCAAAGTCATTTTTTCCAGCGGTTACGGGGCGGAAGTGCTCGGCAAAGATTCCAAACTCGACCCGGATATAAACTATCTCCAAAAACCTTACCTGCCGCAGACGCTCGCCCGGGTGATTCGCAGTTGTCTGGACAAAAAAAACGTCGGCTGACCGCGTTTTTTGGTTTCGGATTCAGCCAGTCAACCCTAAATTGGGGAATTAAGAATATCAAATTTTAAAATGATTATTGCCCCATCGCTGCTCGCCGCTGATTTCACCCGCTTGGGCAAGGAGGCGGTCCGGGCGACCCAGTCCGGAGCCGACTGGTTGCACCTGGATATCATGGACGGCCAGTTCGTGTCGAACATCTCCTTCGGGCCGGCGGTCGTCGCCGCCGTGCGTCCGTTCGCCCGGAAAATGTTCTTCGACGTGCACCTCATGTGCGGCAAGCCGGAAATCCTCCTCGAACCGTTCGCCAAGGCGGGGGCCGATCTCATCACCGTCCATGTTGAACTGGGCGAAAAAGTCCCGCAATTGCTCTGGAAAATCCGGTCGCTCGGCAAAAAGGTCGGCCTGGCGGTCAATCCGCCCACCGCCATTACTGCGGCCCAGCCGTATCTCGACCAGATTGATTTATTGCTCGTGATGACCGTAAATCCCGGATTCGGCGGGCAAAGCTTCATTCACGAATGCCTGCCGAAAATCCAGCAGGCGGAAACCTGGCGGCGCGAACGGAAGTTCAATTTTCACATCGAAGTAGACGGCGGCATCAACCTCCAGACTGCCGCCGAGTGCGCCCGGGCCGGCGCGGACACGTTTGTGGCCGGCACCAGCTTGTTCGGCGCGCGCAGCTTGAAGACCGCCGTAAAAAAAATGCGGAAGATCATTTGCGAAAATGATCCCGCGCTGGCCGACCTGGCCGTGCCAGCGGCGCCCGCGCCGGTCCTGCTGTTATGAGCCAAATCAAATTCGGCACCGACGGCTGGCGCGCGGTCATCGCGGAAGGTTTTACCTTCGCCAACGTCGCCCGCGTGGCCCAAGCCACGGCGGATTTCTGGAAATTGGAAGTCGGAAAACGGCAGTCGGAAATTTACGGCCGGCCGCTCAAGGTGATTGTCGGCTACGACCGCCGCTTTTTTTCTGACCGGTTTGCGCAAATCACCGCCGGGGTTTTTGCCGGAAATGGCTTTCAAGTCATCCTCACCCCGGAGCCCACGCCCACGCCTTGCGTTTCCTTTGCCGTCAAGAATCTCAACGCGGTTGGTGGGGTGATGATTACCGCCAGCCACAATCCGCCCATCTTCAACGGCTTCAAGCTCAAGTCCCACTTCGGCGGCTCCAGCGGACCGGAGGAATGTGCGGCGGTGGAAAAACTGCTGGATGCGAATGCGCCGAAATCAATCGCCAATTGCCAATCGCCAAGCATTAATCGGCTGGATATTCGCCCCGCCCACTTCGCCGCCATCAAGCGGCTCGTGGATTTCAAGCTCATCGCCAAGTCCAACTTGCGCGTCGCGCACGATGCCCTGTTCGGCGTGGGGGCCGGGGTGTTTGAAACGCTCCTTGCCAAGACCAATTGCACCGTTACGACGCTGAATGCCAAACCCGATGTGCTCTTCGGCGGGATTAGCCCGGAGCCGTTGCCCAAGAATTACGCCCTGGGCGGCGCGCAGCTCCGCCGCAACCCGCACGATATCTGCCTTGTGACCGATGGCGATTCGGATCGCATCGGCGCAATGGATGGTCGCGGGGTGCCGATGACCAACCAACAGGTCATCGCGCTGCTATTGCATCACCTCGTCTGCAATCGGGGCGGACGGGGCGTGGTCACGAAGACCTTCAATACCACCGCCATGGTGGATAAAATGTGCGCCGCGTGGAATCTGCCCCTCACGGAAGTGGGCATCGGCTTCCGTTTCATCGCGCCGGAGATGATGAAGCCGGGCGCTTTGTTTGGCGCGGAGGAGAGTGGGTCCGTCGGCTTTGCCAATCACATCCCCGAGCGCGACGGCCTGGCTGCCGGCCTCTTCCTGCTGGAAATGCTGGCGATGGAAAAACGCTCCGTGAACCACATCTATGCTGCGCTAGAGAAAGAATTCGGCCCGCACCGCTACGGCCGTTACGACGCGCATTATCCGCTGGAGCAGCGGGCCGCGCTGATGGAATCACTGAAAGCCAATCCACCCACCAAGCTGCTACGCTCGCCGCTGACCGGCGTGGAGACGCGCGATGGCGTGAAATTCGTGGCCGCCGATGCCACCTGGCTCATGTTGCGCGGTTCGGGCACCGAACCGGTGTTACGAATCTATGCCGAGGGCCAGTCCGATGCCGATCTCCAAAAGCTTTTGAAGCTTGGCGTGTCTTTGTTGGAGCGATAAAATTCTCTTCCGTGGCAGAACCGTTTCCATTTTCGACCGGAAGAAGAAAATGGCCAAGCTGTCTGCCAGAATCATCCGCCCAACCCACCGGCGCTATTATCGCGCCGGTCGGCTGTTTTCACTGCGGCGAGCCGTGTCCGGATGACGCGTTGACGGTGGCGGGGAAACCTTTCTGCTGCCTCGGCTGTCAGACGGTGTTCAGTCTGCTCCAGGAAAACGGCCTCGGCCAGTTTTACGATTTGAATGTCGCGCCCGGCACGCGCATGACCGGGGCGGCGACGGCGGCGAAATGGGTTTTTCTGGATGATCCGGCGGTGCGGGCGCAACTGCTGGATTTTGCGGATGACCGGCAGGCCCGGGTCACGCTCCAGCTCCCGGCGATTCACTGCGTGGCGTGCGTCTGGCTGCTGGAAAATCTGTTCCGGCTCCATCCGGGCGTGGGGCAATCGCTGGTGAATTTTTCGCGGCGCGAGGCGGCCATCACGTTCGCGCCGGATCAAATCAAACTCAGCGAATTGGCCGCGCTGCTGGCCGCCATCGGTTACGAACCGCAATTCACGTTGGGCGCAACGGAAAAGGTCCAGCCGTCGCCACTGGGCAAGCGGATGTGGCTGCAAATCGGCCTCGCCGGGTTTGCGTTTGGCAACATCATGATCATGTCGCTGCCGTTTTATCTCGGCCTGGACAGCTTTAACGGCCCGTGGTTTAAGTCGCTGGCGGGGTGGTTGGGATTGGCGCTGGCGCTGCCCGTGGTGATGTATAGTGCGGCGGATTTCTGGCGGGCGGCGTGGGTGAGCGTCCGCCAGCGGGTGCTGACGCTGGAAGTGCCCATCGCGCTCGGGTTGGCGGCGATCTATGCGGCGAGTGTCTTTGAGGTGTGGTCGCAGCACGGCCCCGGCTACTGCGATACGCTGTGCGCGCTGATTTTCTTTTTGCTCTGCGGTCGGGGGTTTCAGCGCAAGACCTATGACCGGCTTGCGTTTGATCGCGATTATAAAGAATTTTTCCCCTTGGCGGTCATGCGGAAAACCGCTGCGGGGGAGGAAAGCGTGGCCATTTCCCGGATCAATACCGGCGATTGTCTGCGGTTGCGACACGGGGAACTGCTGCCGGCGGATGCCCGGCTGATCGGTGGCACGGCCTGCATTGACTACAGTTTTGTGACCGGCGAATCCGAGCCGGTGAAATGCCCGATTGGGGAACGATTATATGCCGGGGGCCGCCAAGTGGGCGGGGTGATTGAGGTAGAGACGCTCAAGCCGGTCGCGCAAAGCTATCTCGCCACGCTGTGGAATCATGAGGCGTTCCGCAAGCCGCGCGACCACGAGCTGGGTTCGCTAACCAACCGCTATAGCCGGTATTTCACCAAACTGGTCGTTGGCGTTGCGCTGGGGGCAGCCGGGTTCTGGTGGTTTCGACAGCCGGATATGGCCATGAAGGCATTTATCTCGGTCTTGATCATCGCCTGTCCCTGTGCCCTGGCTTTAGCGGCACCGCTGACGCATGGCACGGCGCAACGGCTGCTGGCGCGAAGGAACATCTTTTTGAAGAATGCGCTGGTCGTCGAACGCCTGGCGAAGGTGGACACGGTGGTTTTGGATAAGACCGGAACGCTCACGTGTGCCGATGCTCGCGGCGTGGAGTTTATTCCGGTAACTCATTTGGTAACTGACTCGGCGGGGCGAGCTTCCGCGCGAGCCGATATTCTGGCCGGGCCTGACAAACCACCGACGGCTCGTGCGGACGCTCGCCCTGGCCAATTACCCCCGGCGGAAGCCCGGTGGATTTACTCATTGGCATGTTCTTCAACGCATCCGAATTCGCTCCGGGTGGCCAAGTTCCTGGGCGGCGAGCCATTGCCAGTGAACGGTTTTAAGGAGACGCCCGGGATGGGCATTGAAGGGGAAATTGAAGGCCACCTCCTTCGGCTGGGTTCAGGGTCTTGGATAACGACAGCTGTTCGCGGGGACGCTTGCCCCCCCAATAACAGTTCCAATTCCGGCAGCACGGTGGCGGTGGCGATTGACGGAGCATGGCGTGGTGAGTTTCGGCTGGAGAATTCTCTGCGGCCGGAGGTTGAGCAATTGATCACCCAACTGGGAAACCGGTTTGCGCTGGCGCTCTTGAGCGGGGACAACGAGCGTGCGGCGGCCCTATTCCGAAAGATGTTTGGCGACCACGCGATTTTGAAATTCAATCAAAGCCCGGCCGACAAGCTGAATTTCATCCGCGACCTCCAGCAGCGCGGGCGCCGGGTGATGATGGTGGGCGACGGCTTGAACGACGCGGGCGCACTGAAACAGGCGGAGGTGGGGGTGGCGGTGGTGGAGCAGATTGGGGCGTTTTCCCCGGCGAGCGATGTGATTCTGGATGCGGCGGAACTGCCGCAACTGGCGCGGGTGTTGCAATTCTCGCGTCAGGCTGCCCGCATTGTTCGCCTGGGCTTTGTGATTTCCGCCGCTTACAACCTCGTGGGCGTGAGCATCGCGGCGGCGGGCTGGCTGTCACCGATAGTTTGCGCCATTCTGATGCCGCTGAGCTCGGCCACGGTGGTGGCTTTTACCTGTGGCGCGACGGTGTGGCTGGGCCGGGGATTGAAAGCGGGCAGGGGGTTGGTGGATGGGACACAACGCCGCCGCCGGCAACTTTCAGCCCTGGAGTTGCAAGCTTTGCCCAAGGAGGTTGCATGAACGTTATCATTATTTTGATACTGGCTAGTTTAGGCGTGGCCCTGCTATTTTTAGCGGGCTTTATTTGGGCGGTCCGCAGCGGGCAATACGAAGATACGGTGACGCCTTCGATCCGCGTGCTGGCAGAGGATGCAAAGCCAAATAATTCAGAAACGAACACGAAACCGAAATGAACACGAACGTGGAAACCTTCAAATACGACAATCGGATTGTGCGCGCCTTCGGCATCGCCACCGTCATCTGGGGCGTGGTCGGCATGCTAGTGGGGCTGCTGGCGGCGGTGCAGTTGTTTTTCCCGGAAGCCAATTTGAACCTCCAGTTCATCACGTTTGGCCGCATCCGGCCGCTGCATACGAACGCGGTGATCTTTGCCTTCGTCGGCAATGGCATGTTCATGGGCATCTATTACTCCCTGCAACGCCTCTGCAAGGCGCGGATGTTCAGTGATTTCTTGAGCTGGTTCAATTTCTGGGGCTGGCAGACAATCATTGTCGCCGCGGCGGTGACGCTGCCATTGGGGCTGACCACCAGCAAGGAATATGCGGAACTGGAATGGCCGATTGACATCGTTATCGCGGTAGTTTGGGTGGCTTTCAGCG
>CAIMLG010000031.1 GCA_903842235.1 uncultured Verrucomicrobia subdivision 3 bacterium | reverse complement strand
TGGCGTGGCAGGCGTGGCGCGGCAGGCTAGGCTTGGCGTGGCGAGGCATGGCGCGGTTAAAAATAGATGGCCGGTGCGTTCGCCGCCTGGCGGTTGGCCAGTTCCAACGCGCACGCGTTGAGCAAACTGTACACTCCGTCGATGCGCCCGGTGGATTTTTTCTTACTCGGCTTCATGTTTCCACACTCATCCATCACGCCCACGCAATTCGCAAAGTTCCAGCGCAGCACCGCATTGCCGTCGTGCGCGAGCCGCCGCTGTTCGATCAGGTTCTCCAATTCCCGCGCCGCCGGCACAATCGTGAACGCACCCTGCCCCATCGGCACCACATTGACCCCGTCCTCCGCCAATTCCCGGATCAAATTCGTGGCGTTGAACATCCGATCCACCCCCACCCCCAGCAGATTGTACTTTTCCCGCATCAAACGTATGTCATTTCGTATATAATTGTAGTCGGTACACCACCCCGGAGTCGCCGTCACCAGTCCCGAGCGCGCCCAGGAGGTGTATTGCGCGCCGCCGTCCTCATGTTCTCGCACCGCCAGAGTGTCCGCCGGCATGTAAAATTTGAGCAACGCCACATATTTCCCGGTGTCCAGGGGCGGGAAAAGCAGCGCCAAGGCCGTCAAATCCTTCACCGCCCCCAGGTCCAAGCCGCCCCAGCAGTCCCGCCCGCCCATATCCACCACTTCCTCGCGGCATAAATCGAATTTGTCCAGCGGAATCCAGAGTTTTACGGCGTCGGCTCCAATCCATTGGTTCAGGTGATACCGCCGGATGCGCCGCAACTGGCTCGGGTCTTTCTGCGCCGTCGCAATCATGCTCTCGATGCGCCGGATCGCATCCTCCCCAATCTCCTGAAAGGTCGGCGAGCAATCCAGGTACGTCTGCGCTTTCGTCCAGTCGGCATCCATCGGCGCTTCATAAATCACCGGGAGGAATGTCGAATCCAGCGTTGGGTCAGCCATGATCGCTTTCGCCCGCTCATAAAACTGGAATCCCCAGCCCGCCATGTCCCAGCCCGCCGTTGACAGGCCAATCGCCAGCAGGCTTTTCCGCGAAATCCCGCCCGAAATCACGGCGTCCCACAACTCCGAAGACGTGGAAAAACAGATTTCATCGTACAAAAGCACGCTGGCGTTGAGGCCCAAGGCCCCTACGGCGTCGCTCGATAGCACCTCCAGCGTTGAATCCGATTCGTAGCATTCAATTTTCTTGACGTTGCCTTTGTAAATCCGGCAAATTTTCCGCTGACTCAGGTACGGATCTTGCCGAATCATGCTCGCCACGAATTTGTACAGGATGCCCGCCTGCTCCTTCACTTGCGCCAGGCACTTTATCTGCCCATGCTTCCGCGACATGAGAAAGTACAAGGCCAGTGCCGCGATGAACGTCGTTTTTCCTTGCTTTCTCGGAAGGAATAGAAGCGACTGCTCATACCGCGGATGGCCCCGTTCATCCATCGTATCCAGCAATTTACGTATGTAGTTTTTCTGCCATTCCAGCAATTTGAACGGCTTGCCCGCCCACTCCGTCCCTTCCGGGTTGCGGAATTTCTCGATGACCTTGATGCATTTCTCGGATTCGTTCATGCTCAATCGTCCATGGGACTCTTTGGCCCCTTGATTTTAGCAACCTCTCGCCACAACCCCAGGTCTTTCGACAGCCGCGCAATCTGTTTCTGCGATGCGATGAGGCTATTCACCGCCGGATTATTCCACGACCGGCCATTGGCCCCGGCCAGCACCACTCCGTGCGCATCAATCTCAGCTTGTGATTTTAGGAAAACTTCCCACGCCGCCGCCAACATCCCCAGCGCCGCCATGTTCGCGCACACTCCCCCCATGTCGACCAGAATCGCGGCCCACTTTTCCCGACCCAATTCACCCAAATACGACGGAGGGTCAATTTTTACTTCCATGATTAACACCTAAAAGGAAAATTCATTAAAAGGGACGTTTGGGTCCTAAAAAATCTGCGTGTG
>CAIMLG010000030.1 GCA_903842235.1 uncultured Verrucomicrobia subdivision 3 bacterium | reverse complement strand
GTCCCAAGGCCATTTTATTTAGATCGAACGCCAGCTCCAAGTTGCGGGCCAGCCGGGTCCAACTGGGCAAGGCGTGCGGGTTCCGCTGCCGATAACGTTTTAGGGCGACCGAGCCCACCGTCAGCCACAAGTCGAGCTCGGCCAAGGCGCGATCCACGGCCCGCTGGACCCGCGGCGGCGGCAACGGCGGCCCTTCGCCGCGGTCCGACACCGACACCGGCGCCGGCGCCACGCCATAATCACGGTCTGGCGCGGTCTTCCTTTACCGGATCATTCAAGACCTGCTGGGTGATTTGGTCGCGCAGATAATTAATCAATTCCTCCGGCGATTGGTTCCGTTTTTTGGTTTCGATCCGGGCCCAGTTCAACAACGACCAGAGGCGCAAGAGGGGCATGCCTTCCGAACTGAGGGCCAGAGTGTTGCCACAGGGGCAGTTGGCAAAAGTCAGGGTGCCAATTGGATTGGCCGGGTTCCAATCGTCCACTTCCGCATCGTAGGAGATGGCTGAGCCCTCCGGTTTTGCGATTAGGAGATAATCGCGGAAAGTGTCATAGGTCCGATTACAAACGGGACAAACCTTGGGGAATAGACCCTCCAAGTGTTCCCGCATCGCTTGGATGACTTCACCTTCAGTCACGGTGCGAAGCGGGACCTATCGGGGTCACGGGTTTTGAGTTCGATCACGCTCCAGATTAATGAATCCAATCACAATGTCGATGTCGGCAGACATTAGCCTGGTGAGAGGGTGCTAAAGTCGCTGAATATTAGGGGGCTAAAGGGCAAATTATTTTTCACTAGAGGCGAACCCTGAACGCCTGTGAACTGCTGAAACGGGTAGCCAACTGGTAAACTAAATTGGTTTGCGCTACCTGGAGGCGACGAAGTCGCGGACGATCACCCAGCGGAAGTTACGGGGGTGTAGGTCTACTGATTGCCCTCCATTTTTGGTCTATTTTCTCAAATTCTTTATTGAGCATTGCCAAATTGGCTTTATGTATTGCTTCGAACGCCTTTTGCTTAGATTCGTTGCTCCAGTCGGGACCGGTTTGGTGGTCGAGTCTTTTGGCCGGCACGCCTGGGTCATTGACTGAGCCTTTAACACGGGGGGGGATTTTTTTGCTCATACCGGGAACGGTATGACTGTGTTTGCGCTGTGTCTAGACCTGTTTTGGCGAAGACCCCCTCGGGGATGGGAGGGGGGCGAGCATTGGGGGAGGGGCGTGGGTTTCACCGTTTCCCCCGGACGCCGCCGCGCGGCGTCCCTACCTTTACCGGCGCCCAGCCGAAACAGCGGAGCGGAAAACGGAGCTTGCGTAGTGGTCGCGGAGAAATGGGCCGGTCTTGGGGCATTATGGGCAGGCGTGCCTGCACCCACCGGAACCGGGCGCAGCCACGCGGCCATCTGGGGTTTGAGATTTGCCCTTCACCCTGAACCTCGTCCCATTGGATGGGGCGAGGGAGAAAACATTTTTGTGCGACGTTTCCCGGGGTGGCGCTCGTCGGACGAGCTTACCCGGGGCTTTTATCGTGCTGCCTTTCCGGGCGCTTCAATCGCCCCGAGCGCGATCAGCGAGAACGGCGGAAATCTTTGAGCCGTTCGCACGAGGAGCGCCAGCTCCGAGGTGCTTGCGCACAGCCATTATGCCGCACCTGCCAACTCAACGGGGCGCCCGGGTCCCCCCCCTTGGCAGTCTCGGCAGAGCATTTCCATCAAAGCGGTAGCGATGGGCTTAGGATTTGATGTCGCGCATCTGAAACACCACCGCGCCGATGAGAAAGGCCGTGGCACTGATGGCGAACAGGGTGATTTCCGATTGGAAGATTTGCGCCCAAGGCGTCGGCGACGTGAACACCTGGAGCCAGGAGTCGAAATGATGCGTGATGAACCAGTTTTTGTAGCTCGAGAAAAACGGGATGTTCTCCAAAACCATGTTCATGAACAGATACGACAGGGACAGGATGGTGGCCGCCGCCGGCTTGATGTTGAAGCAGGAAAACATGAACGCCACGGACAACTGGGCGATGGCATTGGCCACAATGAACAGGGAGGAGAACGCATACAAAGCCAGGCCAGCGCCCGGCGAAAACACCTGAAAAATCTGATGGATCGGCGCAAAGACAAACAGGCCCTGCCACGGGAACAGCAGGCGCGCAAAACCCAGCGCCACGGCATTCAGCACCACCACCAGCAGCGCTGAAAAAACAACCCCCGCCAGCCATTTCACCAGCAGCAGGCGGAAGCGCGAGATCGGGCGGGAGAGGATCATCCGGAGCGTGCCGTCTTCCGCCTCCTTGGCCACCAGGTCGCCGCCCACCAGGGCCACGTAGAGCGGCAGGAGGAGCAGCACCTGCGGCATCAGCATCAGCAGCGCGACGGTCAGCGCGGAAATGTAGTCGGCGGCCAGATAGCCATTGCCGGCCAGCAGTTTTTCAAATTCGCTTTCCCAGCGCGTGAATTTGAACATCAGCAGCATCAGGGTCTGCACCAGCAGAAAGGCGCCGAAGCCGATGTAAGTGCGCTTCTTGCCGAAGAGCTTCCACAGTTCGTTTTTGAGTTGGGCGAAAAACATGGTCAGTTGGTTTCTGCGGGCGGCGGCTTGATCAGGCTCAAATAAAAATCCTCCAGCGTCTGGTCCTGCTGCCAGATGCCGTCCACGGCGAAGTTCGCCCCCACGAGGAGCTGCGTGGCTTCCGCAATCGTGCGGCCTTCGCCCAGCGTGATAAACTTGCCGTCCACGGCATCGGTAATCACGCCCCGTTCGCGCAGCAGCGCCGTCGCCGCGGCAAAATCCGGCGTCCGGAGCTGCACGCGACCGCGCTCCGCCTTGACATCCGCCACCAAGCCTTCAAACACCTTGCGGCCTTGATTCAACACGGCGATGCGCGTGCAGAGCTGTTCCACTTCGGCCAGCTGGTGCGACGACAGCAGAATGGTGAGGCCCAATTCGCGGTGCAGCCGGGCGATGGTCCGGCGCATTTCGGCAATGCCTTCGGGGTCGAGGCCGTTGCCGGGCTCGTCGAGGATCAGCAGGTCCGGCTGGGGCAACAGCGCCTGCGCCAAAGCCAGCCGCGCGCGCATGCCGTGGGAATAGGTTTTCACCTTGGAATGCTCGCGGCCGGTCAGCCCCACCCACGCCACCACTTCGCGAATCCGGGCGGCGGTTGTCGGCGCGGAGTAATGGCTGAGGATTTCCAGATTCCGCCAGCCGGACAGGTAATCGTAAAACGCGGGCGCCTCGAAGATCGCCCCGACCTTATGCAAGGCGCGCGCCCGGTGAGTGGTGACATCGTGGCCGCAGACCTGCACGGTGCCGCGCGTCGGCCAGACCTGGCCGAGCATCATGCCGATGGCGGTGCTTTTGCCCGCGCCGTTATGGCCGAGCAATCCGAACACCTCGCCGCGGGGCACGGTCAGCGTGAGGTCGGCGACCGCCAGGCGGGCGCCGAATTTTTTTTGAACCTGGTGCAGGGAGATCATTTTTGCAGCGTGCCTTCAATGGCGAGCAGATTTTTAATATGGCCGTCGGCGTAGAGATAGTTCACCGCCTTGCCCGGCCCGCGGGCGGCGTGAAAGCCTTCCTTGTCGAAAAACACCGGAATGGCATGCGGATCAAAATTGAGTCCGAACACCTTCAGGTTTTCCGCCGGCTGGCCATTGAGCAGGCTGTTCCAGGCATAGCTGGAGCCGGTCTGCTCGAACACGCCTTGGAAATCGGACGGGCAGCGCAGCACGTTGAGATTGCCCAGCTCGCTTTTCATGACCACATCCGGCGCGGGCAAAGGGAGCGCCGGCGGATTGGAGCTCAGATCCCGGTCGCGCATCTCAGGCAGCCGGTTTTGGTTGCCGTCCACATAAAGCTGCAAGGCGAGGCCGACCTGGTGGAGGTTGCCGATGCACGCCGTCGAGCGCCCGGCCTCTTTCGCCTTGCTCAACACGGGCAGCAGCATGGCCGCCAGCAGGGCGATGATGGCCATGACCACCAACAACTCAATGAGCGTGAAGGCCCCGCCCGCGCGCCTTGACGGATGGCTTTCGGTCCCGGCCTTCATCAGTGATGCAACATCCTTCCCGATTCCATCTGGCGCTGCATTTCTTCCAGCAGCGGGGCGAGCTCCGCCTTGGTCTGCGCCGAGCTCTGGCTGTAGAAGGAGTTCAAGCCGATGTTCCGAATTTTCGCCTCCAGCTCCGGGCTGATGGGCGAGGGGCCATTTGTGCCGCCGGCCCCCGGTTCCCGGCGATTGTCCGAACGCAGATTCTTCATGGCCTGATCAATCGTCTTGCGCCGCTTATCGTCCGGCAGCTGCTCAAAGGCGGTGATCATCTGCTTGAAGCCGGCCGGCAGGGTCGCCTCGATGAATTGCGTCTTCTCGGCGTCCGTCATTTCCTTCAACCACCCGTTCACCAGGCGCTCCCCGCGCAATTTTTGGCGTTCCTCAAAAGACAGCGCATTCAGCTTCGCCTCCAGCGCCTGGAGCGCCTGGGCCCGGGCCGCGCCGGTCAACCGGCCGAATTCCACCGTCTCAACATAGGCGCGCACTTTTTCGGCCGTCACTTTCCGGTTTTCAAAATAGCCGCGCCCGCCCCAGGTCGCCAGCCAGAGGGCGACCAGGGACGCCACCGCCCAGATCAGAAAACGTTGCCGAGGGTTGAACATGGGGGGATATTAGCCCAAACTCCGGGGGCCACACCATGAAAAACGGGGCGCAACATAAGCCGGCAAGCCGACTTTTCCCGGGCCCGGGTCCGGCAGCAGCCGGGCAACGTGGTTAATCCAAGAAGCCGCAATTGAAACCGCGAAACTCGCCCAATCCGCGAACGGGCAAGCCCGGGAGAAGCAAATCGCCACCGCGGCACAGGCGCATAGAGACGGGGGAATCCAGATGCACATCCCGGGTAAACGCAGGAGGAAGGCCGGCCGGAAAAAATCTGGCCCTTCCCCGGTGCCGCAAAAACCTACAATTCGTTTTGCCCGGCTTCGCCGCCCACGCTAAACTTCCCCCCATGTCTTTTTCAGCATCCAACGATTCTCAAGCCGCCGCGCTGGCGCATCCGGATCAATTTGTCCGCCGGCACATCGGCCCGAACGCCGCCGAGACGCAGGAAATGTTAAAACTTCTCGGCCAGGACACCCTCGCCGCGCTCACGGACGCCGCCGTGCCCCAGAAAATCCGGCTAGCCCAACCGCTGAACCTGCCTGCCGCCCGCAGCGAATTCGAGGCGCTGGCCGAATTGCGCCGCATTGCTGGCGAGAACAAGGTTTTCCGCTCCTACATCGGCCAGGGCTATTACGACACCATCACGCCGCCGGTCATCCAGCGCAATGTGCTGGAAAACCCCGGCTGGTATACGCAATACACGCCGTATCAGGCCGAGATTTCCCAGGGCCGCCTCGAAGCGCTGCTGAATTTCCAGACGATGGTCACCGACCTCACCGCGCTGGACATCGCCAACGCCTCGATGCTGGATGAAGCCACCGCCGCCGCCGAGGCCATGACCATGTGCGCCCGGCTCAAAGACGGCCGCAGCCGCTTCTTCGTCTCCGCCGCCTGCCATCCGCAGACCATCGAAGTGGTCCGCAGCCGCGCCAAGGCACTGAAGCTTGAAGTCGTGGTGGGCAATCACGAGACCTTTGTGTTCGATGACAACGTTTCCGGCGCGCTGGTGCAATATCCCGATACCTACGGCGCGATTCACGACTATTCCGGCTTTGCCGATAAGGCCCACGCTGCGGGCGCGATGCTCGCGGTCGCCACGGATTTGCTGGCGCTCACGCTCCTCAAGCCGCCAGGCGAATTTGGCGCGGACATCGCCATTGGGAGCGCGCAACGCTTCGGCGTGCCGCTGGGCTACGGCGGGCCCCACGCGGCGTTCTTTGCCACGCGCGACGCCTGCAAGCGGCAGATGCCCGGCCGCATCGTCGGCGTTTCCAAGGATGCGCGCGGCAAACCGGCGCTGCGCCTGGCGCTCGGCACCCGCGAGCAGCACATTCGCCGCGAGAAAGCCACCAGCAACATCTGCACGGCGCAGGCACTCCTCGCCAACATGGCGTCGCTCTACGCCGTCTATCATGGGCCGGAGGGGTTGAAAGCCATCGCTACTCGCGTTCAGAAGTTGACCGGCCTTTTAGCGGTCAGCTTGGAAAAGCTCGGTTACAGCGTTGGTTGTCCAAAGTTCTTCGACACCATCGCGATCAATCTCGGCGAAAAGCGTGCTGCGGATATCGTCCGGCTTGCAGAGGAACGCCGGATTAATTTCCGGGTCATTGATGAACATACGATTGGCATCGCACTCGACGAAACGACAAGCATGTCTGACGTAACGGACATTCTTGAAATCTTCAATGGCAACAAATCCGTCGCTTTCAAAGCGGGCGAACTTCCGGCCCAGACTTTGGACTTCGGACCTCGGACTTTGGACTTTTTGAATCACAAAGTCTTCAACCGCTATCACAGCGAGACGGAAATGCTGCGCTACATCAAGCGGCTGGAAGCGCGCGATCTCTCGCTCACCGCCTCGATGATCCCGCTCGGCTCCTGCACCATGAAGCTGAATGCCGCCAGCGAAATGTTTCCCGTCTCCTGGCCGGAGTTTTCCAAGATTCACCCGTTCGCGCCGCTCGGTCAGGCGCGCGGCTACCAGATCCTGTTCCAAAACCTCGAAGATTGGCTGGAGGAAATCACCGGGTTCGCGGGCATTTCCTTGCAACCCAATGCCGGCTCGCAGGGCGAATACGCCGGCTTGCTCGTCATCCGCGCCTATCACGAAGCACGCGGCGAAGCGCACCGCAACGTCTGCCTCATCCCCACCTCCGCCCATGGCACCAACCCCGCCAGCGCCGCGATGGCCGGCATGAAGATTGTGGCCGTGGCCTGCGACGCGCAGGGGAACATTGATGTCGCCGATCTCTCGGCCAAAGCCGAGGCCAACCAGAACGAACTGGCCTGCCTCATGGTCACCTATCCCAGCACGCACGGCGTGTTTGAGGACAGCATCAAGGACATCTGCGCGATCATTCATGCCAACGGCGGCCAGGTTTACATGGACGGCGCGAACATGAACGCCCAAGTGGGCCTCACCAGCCCTGGCTTCATCGGCGCGGATGTCTGCCATTTGAATCTGCACAAAACCTTTGCCATCCCGCACGGCGGCGGCGGCCCGGGCGTAGGCCCGATTGGCGTCGCGAAACATCTCGTTCAATTCCTGCCAAGCCATCCGGTGTTTACGGCGCGGCTCGAAGACGTGGATCATTCCAAGCAGCACATCGGTCCGGTCAGCGCCGCGCCGTGGGGCAGCGCCAGCATCCTGCCGATTTCGTGGATGTATATCGCCATGCTCGGCGCAAGCGGACTGACCGAAGCCACGCAATACGCCATTCTCAACGCCAATTACATTTCCAAGCGGCTGGAGAATTATTTCCCCACGCTCTACCGCGCCAACGGCCTCGTCGCGCATGAGTGCATTCTGGATTTGCGCGCGTTCCACAGCGTCACGGCGGAAGACGTCGCCAAGCGGCTCATGGATTACGGCTTCCACGCGCCCACGCTCAGCTGGCCCGTGGCCGGCACACTCATGGTGGAGCCCACCGAAAGCGAATCCAAATACGAGCTGGACCGGTTCTGCGATGCCATGATTGCCATCCACGCCGAAATGACCGCCGTTGAAAATGGCAGCGCCGACGCCAAGAACAATCTGCTCAAGAACGCGCCGCACACCGCCGACCAGATTGCCAGCGACGCGTGGAACCGCCCCTACATGCGCGAAGCGGCGGCCTTCCCGGTCCCAAGCCTGCTGGACTACAAATTCTGGCCGCACGTGGCCCGGGTGGACAACGTCTTCGGCGACCGCAATCCCGTGTGCTCCTGCGCGGGGATGGAGGATTATTCTTAACGGCAAACTGCCGGCGGAGTTATGGAATCTCTAGGAAGGCTTTTAACTCGAAGCAGCTTTCCGCACACTCCATCCGGAATGTCCAATGTAGTCAGCAACTCCGGTTTGGCGCGGTCCTGGTATGGGGCTGCTATCGGAGACTTTCTGACTAGTGACGCTAACGAGATTCTCGGCAAGCTCTCCCGACACGCCGGTGACGGGCACTTCGCTGATCAACGCGATGCTTGGCTCGCGCAAATTGATTTCCTTCATACGCAACTCAAAGGCTTGGAGGGTTGGGCCTTCTTTGAATTCAACATTCCGCGCATGGGGCGGCGCGTTGATGTGATCCTCGTTCTCGGTCCAGTGATCTTTGCACTGGAGTTTAAAGTCGGTGAACCGACTTACGACCGTGCGGCAATCGAACAAGTTTGGGACTACGCGCTCGATCTGAAGAACTTTCACGAAGCCAGCCACAACGTCGCCATCGCCCCGATTCTCGTGGCGACCGAAGCCAAGCCTATTTCCGCCAAGTTCGAGGCTGACCCCGACAACGTTTATCGACCGGTCCTGACCAATGCCGACAACTTGCGGGAGACGTTGGAGTTAGGTCTGAGCATTGCCAAGGGTTCAGCCCTCGACGCACAAGCTTGGGCGCGCGCTTCGTATAAGCCGACGCCGACCATTATCGAAGCGGCGAGCGCGTTATATGCACAGCACTCGGTTGAAGCCATCGCTCGCTTCGACGCCGGCGCACAGAACCTGAACATCACGTCTCGACGCATCGAGGAGTTGGTGGAAGAAGCTCGCAAAAAAAACAGAAGTTCATCTGTTTTGTGACCGGCGTTCCCGGCGCGGGCAAAACACTGGTTGGATTGAATGTGGCTACACAGCGGCGCGACGAATATGCGCCAACTCACGCTGTATTTTTGTCCGGGAACGGGCCACTGGTGAAAGTTCTGCGAGAAGCCTTGACACGCGATGAACACCAGAGGTGCAAGGCGCGCAAAGACAAGACTCGGAAGGGCACAATCCGCAAGCAGGTCGAATCCTTTATCCAAAATATTCACCACTTCCGCGACGAGGGTTTGCGAGACCCGGCGAAGCCAGACGAACACGTTGTCATCTTCGACGAAGCACAGCGTGCGTGGAATTTGCAGATGACCGCCAACTTCATGAAACGGAAGAAGAGTCGCCCGGGCTTCACGCAATCTGAGCCCGAGTTTTTGATTTCCTACATGGACCGTCACGAGGACTGGGCGGTGATTATCTGCTTAGTGGGAGGAGGTCAGGAAATCAACACGGGAGAAGCCGGTATCGCGGCGTGGTTAGATGCCGTCATGAAGCACTTTCCTAATTGGAAGATGTTCATCTCTTCGCGCCTCCATGACAGCGAGTATGCGACTGGCAACACACTCGAAGTAGCTCAGCGCACCTCCCAAACTCATTTGGATGATTCCTTGCACCTCGCGGTATCAATGCGGTCCTTTCGCGCCGAGAATGTGTCGGCGTTTGTGAAGGCGCTGCTTGATTGTGAGCAGGCGGCGGCACGAGACGCCTTTTGCAAACTGAGTGCTCGTTTTCCCATCGTCCTCACTCGCGATTTGGAAAAGGCAAAGGAATGGGTGCGCAGCAAAGCTCGTGGTTCAGAACGCTACGGATTGCTCGCATCGTCTAAAGCGATGCGGCTAAAACCCCATGCCATCGATATTCGTGTCGAGGTTGATCCAGTGCACTACTTTCTGAATGACTGCGATGATGTCCGCTCGAGCTATTACCTCGAAGATGCTGCAACCGAGTTTCAAGTTCAGGGACTGGAACTCGATTGGACATGCGTTACGTGGGACGCCGATCTTCGCTTCAACGGCACGGGATGGAATTGCCACGACTTCCGGGGCTCAAGTTGGAACAACATCAACAAATCAGAACTACAAAACTATCTCCGCAATGCGTATCGGGTTTTGCTGACGCGCGCCCGACAAGGAATGGTTGTTTTCGTTCCACCGGGAAATCCCAACGATTATACTCGTCCACCTGCATTCTATGATTCGACCTTCAACTATTTGAAGGGATTGGGAATCTCAGCGTTGTCTTGAATTGAATTCGTGTGTTAATCGGTGTTCATCCGTGGTTAAACATTTGGCCCGTGCGGCTCGCACCGGCGGCGTGGCAACGCCGGCCCACCTCCAATCCAGTTCATCCCGTCATCCGTGGTTAATTCCGTCCGCGGACGAAACTATTTGGCTTCGGGAGATTTGACGGCTACGCCGGGCTGGTATTTCTTGTCGAAGGCCTTGGGGAAACCCGCCTCGGAAGGATAAATGGCTGTGCCTTCCGTGATGGCCTCGTGCTCACGGCGACCGGTGCCTTTGCGCTTGGCGAGGCCGTCGCCCAGATCTTCACGGGCCGATTCGGCATACGCCAGGAGTTTTTTCATTACTTCGGGGTTGGCCGCCGCCACATCGGTTTTTTCTCCGGGATCGGCATCCAGATCGTAAAGCGCCGGTTGGGGAATGGTCAGTTGGACATATTGCGCCGGGCGGCCATTCTTGCCGCCGGGCTTGCCGTCCAGCGAGCGATACTGCCGGGCCATCTCCAGCTTCCATTTGCCGCTGCGCAACGCTTCCAGATCGTTCAAGTGATAATAGAAATACAGCGCTTCGTGCGGCGATTGATGGGTCCGCCCCAGCATCACGCCGGAAATGTCCAGCCCGTCAATTTTGTTGGGCGGCAACGGGGCGCCAATCAGCTTGGCAACCGTCGGGAGCATGTCGATGGTGCATAGCGGCGCGTCCGAGACCAGCCCGGCGGGAATGTGCCCGGGCCAGCGCATCAGCGTTGGCTCGCGCACGCCGCCATCCCAGCTGGTGCCTTTGCCTTCGCGCAAGGGGCCGGCCGAGCCGGCATGTTCCCCAAAGGCGAGCCACGGACCATTGTCCGAGCAGAACATAACGAAGGTGTTTTCGTCCAAGCCATCTTCCTTGAGCGCGGCCAGGATCTGGCCGACCGACCAGTCCAGTTCCTCGACCACGTCGCCGAACAAGCCGCGCTGGGTCTTGCCCCGAAATTTGTCGGAGACATGCAACGGCACATGCACCATGGCGTGCGGCACGTAGAGGAAAAACGGCTGATTCTTGTGCCGATGAATGAAACTGACGGCGTGCTCGGTATACCAGGTCGTCAACATGTCCTGGGCGGGATCGCCGACGTCGGGGTTGACGACGGTGTTCTGATCGATAAGCGGCAGCTTCTCCGATTTGCCAGTTTCACCGGGCCAGCGATGGGGCGTCATATCGTTGGAATACGGCAGGCCGAAATATTCATCGAAACCGTGTTGCAGGGGCAGGAACTGCATCGCGTCGCCGAGATGCCATTTGCCGTAAATGGCCGTGGCGTAGCCCTTTTGTTTGCAGACCTGGGCGATGGTCATTTCATTGGTGGAAATGCCCCATCTGGTATGCGGCATGAGCGCTCCGGCAAAGCCCACCCGGTTGGCATAACAGCCGGTCATCAAGGCGCAGCGGCTGGCGGAACAAATGGGCTGCGCGGAATAGAAGCTGGTAAACTTCGCGCCTTCGGCCGCCATGCGGTCCAGATTGGGCGTGGCATAGCCTTGGGCGCCAAACGGCCCAATGTCCGCATACCCCATGTCGTCAATGTAGATGATGACGATATTGGGTGGGGTGGCCTTTTCCGCAGCCGGGGCGGCGGTGGCCAGCGATAGGCCGGCAAAAAATCCGACAAATAGCTGCTTCAGCGATGGTTTCATGGTTGTTTTGATGAACTGGATTGAACTTAAGATTCAATCGGGGGCACGCGATTATCGCTGCCACGGCGACAAATATCTAGGGAAAAACCAGGCTTCGTTCCGGGTCGCGGCGGCGTGGACGAAGCCGCGCAGGATTGGCCAGAACGCGGAAAATGCCCCCTCGCAACCGGAAGATTGCGAGGGGGGAGAGAGCCAGCAAGTTCGGCTTATTTCTTGTCTTCCTGCTTCTTGGCTTCCCAGTCGCGGGATTGGGGCTGGCCATTGCGTTCGGATTCAATTTTGCCTTTGATGGCGCCGTCCGCCAGCTTGCCGGAATATTTATTGGTCATGGAGTTGCCGTTGAATTCGCGGATGACGCAGAAGGAAACGTCCGCGCCGGCGAGTTTGGCTTCCTTGATTTCGATGGCGGTGGGCTCGGCCCCGCCTCGGCCCGGCGAGGTCAGCTTGCCGGTCAATTTGTCGCCGTCCAGTTTCAAAGTCAGCGTGTTGGTGCGGTCGGCGCCGCCGTTGCGGCCGGGCTGGGTCCACTGATAGGTGCCGTCAACCTTGGCGTCGGCGGCTTGGGCGGAGAGGAACAGACCGGAGGCGAGCAGCCCACCGGCCACGGTTTTAACGAGGCAGTTTAGTTTCATAGTTTGGGGATATGTTGTTTTTGACTTCACCCCATCCCGCGCCCCTTTCCAACGAGGAATTCGGGGTGGCGGGTTATGGGATAACCCATGAAAAGACTGTTCCGCCGCGCCATTGGTTACAACGGTTGCACGCCGCGCCCCTCCCTCCGGCCCCCCGCCGCCCCCGCCGCGACCTTTGGCTGGCCTTGTTTTATTCAGCCGGTGCATCCGTCAGCGGCACGGCGCGATAGTAGCGGTGCGGCTGGTCCGGCGCCTCCGGATCCACGAAATCAATCGCGCCTTGGATGACTTGATTGGTGCAGACCGGCGTCCAATTCATAAGGTCCGTGGAATACTCTAGGCGGAACCAGGCGGCGTCCGGTCCGGCGGCGGTGAGATGGAAGGCGCCGTCCGGCAGCACCGCCGGCGGCGGGCGCGGATAAGCGCGGTCAAGGATGATGGCGGCAGCCCGGGCTGGCTGGCCGAGAAGATAATCCGGCGGCCGGTTGGTCGGGGGCATCAGGGTGAGGACCACCGTCTTGGTAAGGTCGGGCGGACCGTCGTCAATCGGCATAATGGTGATCAGCGCGCTGCGCCCGCCCGCTGGAATAGCGATGCGGTCTGGCAGGGCCAGATAATCCACCCCGTTGCGGGCGGTGCCACCAATCGCGTAGAGCACGGTCAGCTCGCCATTGGTCTCGCCGAAACGGCGCAAGGTGAAGGTGGCGGTCTTGGGCCCGCAGTTGGTGAAGAGCCGGACGGCGGCGGCGGGCCAGGTCGCCCAGCTCGGCGGAGAATTGGATTCGCCGGACCAGACCACGCAATTGGTGCCTTCCATCGCAACGGGGTCGGTCGCCACGAGGTTCACGATGGCCGGCCGGTTCGTGGGCGGCGGCAGGGGCGGCAGCACGGCGATGTTCACGGGCTCGGAGACGCTCACCGCCTGGCCGTCGTCGGTGGCTTCCGCTGTCAGGACGTGTTTGCCGGCGGGCACATTGCTCCAGATCAGAAAAAATACGTTGGTGGGATACACCGGCGGCACCGGCCCGCCCAGCAGGATGCTGCCATTGGCGAGGGGAACCGCCACCGGCACGCGTTGGCCGTAGCCCACGGCGTTGGTGTCGGCGAAAAACTGCACCGCGGTGACCAGCCCGTCCGGATCGCTGGCAAACGCGTAGAGCGGAAGGTTGACCGGCGCGTGATAGAAGGTGCCGTTCGCGGGGCTGACCAGGCGAACCACCGGAGGCAGATTGGTGGGCGGACCCGGCCGCACCAGAACATTAACCGGAGCGGAAAGCGTGGAGGCGCCGCCGTTGTCGGCGGCGACGGCCGTCAGCGGATAGCTGCCCGGCAACGGGCCAAGCCAATTGAACCAATAGACCAAACCGACGATGCCGTTGACCCCCGGTGGATCCAGCACCACCGGCAGGCCTTTGCCAAGGTTGAGGGGGCCGGCAAAAAACTCGACGTTAGTCACCGTGCCGTCCGGGTCACCGGCCTTGGCCAGTATTTGAATGTTGGTGGGGGAATAAAACACCGCGCCCTCTTTCGGCGCAATAATGGCCACCGCCGGCGGACGATTCGTGGCCGGGCCGCCTTGGAGATACACCACCGCGCTGCTGGGCGACCCGATTTGATAATTGACCGGCGTCATTAATGGAGAATTCCCCAGCTTCAACTCCACCGTCTTGGCGAAGCTCGCCGCCGGGTTCCCGGCCGGCGTGATGAGGATGGCGCTGGAGGTCGTGCCGGCGGCAATCGCCACCAAGTGCGGCGGAATCAGCGCGTAATCCACGCCATTGGAGGCCGAGCCGCCGAGGTCATACCACACGTTCAGCGTCGCATCGGTATTGCCCGCGCGAAACACGGTGAACACGCCCGGGTTAGTTGGAGTCGCGAAGGGCTGGGTAGCCTGCACGGTGACCACCGGAACCAAGCCGGAAGTCTGAGCCGACGCCGGCGCGCACCACAATAAAGACGCCACAGTGAATACGGCACATTGCCGTCCGCAAAACCGCCAAGGCAACACTTTCATAAACGGTTTAATTGGTTAACCGCCCGCTGGCGGCTATTTCAAGAGACTCACCGGGAACCTACTCCGGACGGCCGCCGCGTCAAGCCGAAGTTGAGTGACATTTTATAGCGCCGCCCGGTGGGTCAACCGGGTGGACCCGGGACGGTTCCCGCAAGCGGACCGGGGACGCGGTTGGAATATGATTATTCCTTCGCCAATACCTTTTCGAGCAGCGAATTCAACCGCGTGAGCATGGCGCGCGGGTCTTCGAGCAGCCCGGCGGCGACGCGGGCGTTGTCGAGAATTTGCTCGGCCACACTCCCGGCGAGGGCGGCATCCTTCTGTCGCACAGAATCAAGGCGGGCCATGATGGGATGCGCGGGGTTGAACTCGAAGTCGGGCTTGGCGGCGGGCAGGTCCGGCCCGTCCTGTTTCATGGCCTTCATGATGCGGCGCATGCTGGCGGTCATGAATTTGTCGGAATCCACCACCACGGCGGGGCTGTCCACGAGCCGCTGGGAGACGCGCACCTCATTGACCTGCTCGCCGAGGGTTTCCTTGAGCCACTTGGACAATTCCTTGGCGGCGGCCTCGGACAACGCACCTTCCTTTTTCGCGCTGAGATTGAGGTCGGCCTTTTCGGCGAGCTTGAGCGGCTGGCCGTCGAACGTGTGGAGATGTTCCATCACGAACTCATCCCAGGCGTCGTAGAGGAAGAGCACTTCCCATTTGCGTTCCTTGAACACCTCGAAGTAGGGGCTGGCCTCGGCGGCGGCGCGGTTCGCCGCGAGCAGGCAGTAAATCTCCTTTTGATCGCTCGGCATCCGCTTCACGTAATCGGCCAGCGACGTGAGCTTGCCGGCGTCCAGCGCGGAGGATTCATAGCGCAGCAACTTGCCCAGCGCCTCCTTATGCGTGAAATCGGTGACGACGCCTTCCTTGAGGAAACGGTGATACTCGTGGTAGAACTTGGCGTAGGCTTCGGCTTCCTTCTCGGATTGTTCATCGAGGAATTTTAGAAAGCGACTGGTGAGCACTTTGTTCAACTTCTGCAGCAGCGACGTGTCCTGCATGGTCTCGCGGGAGATGTTGAGCGGCAAATCTTCGCTGTCCACCACGCCCTTGAGGAAACGGAGCCATTCGGGGAAGAGACCTTTGGCCTTGGCCTGGATGAGGACTTTGCGGCAATACAAATTCACCTCGGAATCCATGCGGCCCATGCCCATGGTCTCGAAGTTGCGGCCGGGCACGAAGAGCAGCGCCTGGATGGCGAGCGGGGCGTCGGCGGAAAAATGCAAACGGAAGAGCGGCTTCTCGTGGTCGTGGCCGACGAAGGTGTAGAACTCGTTGTATTCCTCCTCCTTGATTTCGTTTTTGCTCCGCGCCCAGATGGCCTGCACGGTGTTGAGGCGCTTGGCGTTCAGTTCAATCGGGAACGGCACAAAGCTGGAGTAGCGCTGGATGATGCGTTCGACGGTGCTTTCCGTGGCGAAGTCCTTGGCGTCGTCCTTGAGCTCCAAAATGATCTTGGTGCCGCGCGGAAGCTCGGCGGCGGGGGCGATTTCGTAGCCGCCCATGCCCTCGCTGGTCCATTGCCAGCTTTGTTCATCCGGCCCGAATGACCGGCTGAGCACGGTGACTTTCTTGGCGACCATGAACGCGGAGTAAAAACCCACGCCGAACTGGCCGATGAGGCCGACGTCGGGCTTTTTGTCCTCGGCGAGCTGCTTGAGGAACGCCTTGGTGCCGGAATGCGCGATGGTGCCGAGGTTTTCCACGAGTTCGCCGTGGGTCATGCCGCAGCCGGTGTCGGTAATGGTGATGGTGCCGGCCTTGTCGTCCGTGGCCACGGTGATGGCGGGGGCGATCTCGGACTGGTAAAGCGCGGTGCCGGAGGATTGGTTGAAGCGCAGCTTCTCGCAGGCGTCGGCGCTGTTGGAAATCAGCTCGCGGACGAAGATTTCTTTGTCCGTGTAAAGCGAATGGATGACGATGTCCAGCAGTTGCTGGATCTCCGCTTGAAAATGATGGGTCTCTTTGCTCATAGGGGTGATTTACTTAATGCAGACCCGCACCCGCGTCAAGGTTGCAACCAAGGGATCGCAGCAAGTAAATCGGGGAGGTCGCAAAATATTCTGTTACTTTTCGCCGCCGGCGGCCATATACCCAGGTGGACATGAACGACGATCTGCCCTTGCTGCAAGCCTATGCCCGGAACCAGTCCGAGGCCGCCTTCGCCACTTTGGTTGAACGCCACCTCAACCTGGTCTATGCCGTGGCCCTGCGGCAGGTGCGCGACCCGCATCTGGCCGAGGAAATCACCCAAAGCGTCTTCATCATCCTCGCCCGCAAGGCCGGCACGCTGGACGAACGCACCGTGCTGCCCGGCTGGCTCTGCCGCACCACCCGCTTTGCCAGCGCCGAAGCCCTGCGCCAGCAACGCCGCCGCCACCACCGCGAACAGGAGGCCTACATGCAATCCGCCGACCCCGCTTCCGACCCGGCCGTAACCTGGGCCCAACTGGCGCCGCACCTGGACAACGCCCTGGGCCAACTGGCTGCCAAAGACCACGACGCGCTCGTCCTGCGTTTCTTTGAGAACCAATCCTTTGCCGCCGTGGGCGCCACCCTGGGCACCAGCGAAGCCGCCGCCAAGGTGCGCGTCAACCGCGCCGTGGAGAAAATGCGGCGATTCTTTGGCAAGCGCGGCCTCACCCTGAGCGCCACCGCGCTGGCGACGGCGGTAACGGCCCATTCCGTGCAAGCCGCGCCGGTGGGCTTGGCGACTAAAATCTCGGCGGTGGCCGTGGTGAAAGGCGCCACGGCTTCCGCTTCCACTTTAACCCTCGTAAAAGGAGCTTTGAAACTTATGGCTTGGATGAAAGCGAAAACCGCCTTGGCTATTGCGGCGAGCGTTTTATTGGCGGTGGGCTCAACCACGGTGGTGGTGGCCAATCTTGGCGGCCCCAAAATCACCGAAGAAATGTGGACACTGACGAATCACAATATAACGAACTTGCCGCCGGTATTAATTCTGCGGCACACGCAGTTCGCGCAGTCCGGCGCCCGTGGCTGCATTTTCTTCAAGCCCGGCTACCGTGATCAGACGGATTATAATGACAATTTTATCGGCCACAGGCTGCTTGCGGATGGCGTGTTGGAGAAGGCTTATGGCGAGTTTTCCAGCTGTCGGAAGCGATACCTGACGGCTTTGCCCGGTGGCTGGTATGATCTGATGCTGAGCCTCACCAATCAGCCCAAAGCCGCCTTGGCGCAGGAAATCAAAAAGCAATGGGGCTTGGTAGCCAGTCGGAAAATGGTTTATGCCAACGCCTATTTGCTGCGACCGGGGAGCTCAGGCGTCCGCAATATCCAGTCAGCGTCGATTGAGGCGGGGCAGTGGTCGTCGGTGCAGATAAATGACGAAATGACGGCACTTATGGCTACTAATCGCCCGCTTTCGGATCTGCAAGAGCGAGTGGAAGCATGTCTAGATGTGCCCGTCGTGGATGAGACGCACCTGACGGGAAGATACGACTACGCGCTCGATTGGGGCGTGAGCCTGCGATATCCCGAGAGCAAACGTGCCACCGTGCAGGCCCTGCGCGAGCAACTCGGCCTCGAACTCGTGCCCACCAATCTGCCCATCGAAATGCTCGTGGTGGAAAAGGTGAAATAGCGGCGGCGGGGCGGAAACGCGGTTGCATTTTGGGCGCTGATTTGCAAAATAGCGCCCGTTTTTATGACCGAATTACAGACAGAAATCGCCGAGTTAAAAGAATTCATCGCCGACTTGAAGGCGGACCGCGCCGCCACCAAGGAGAAAGAGAAGCGCGAGGCGTGGACCAAATATGTTTCCCTCTCCGTGGTGATCATCGCCGTGATCGCCGCCATTGCCGCGCAGTGGGGCGGCAAATACAGCAGCCGCGTGCTCTCCAATCTCAACGACGCCACGTTCAACCAAACCCAGGCTTCCGATCAATGGGCATTCTATCAGGCCAAATCCATCAAGGTGAAAACCTACGAAATCGGCCGCGACCAACTCGCCCGCTCCGCCGGGGCCGGCGAAGCGGCAACCGCCAAGCTGATCAAGAATTACGAGGACAAGATCAGCACCTATAACCAGGAACAAAAAGACATCGAGGCCAAAGCCAAAGCCTTCGAGGCGAAGCGCGACAACGCCCGCCAAGTCGCCGATCTCGCCAGCAAAAAGGGCGGCAAAATGGGGCTGGCCATTACCTTTTTCTCCGTGGCCGTGGCGCTGGGTTCCATCTGCATGGTCACCAAGAAGAAGCCGCTCTGGTTCGTTTCGCTGGGCTTCGCCAGCGTGGCCATTTACCACATGGTGCAGGCTTGGGTGGTTTGACCGGCGGCGTTTCCGCCGGAGCGGTGCGCTTAAGTCGGGTTACTTCGCGGTAACGGTCAGCCGGTCGCCATTTTGAATGGCGGCGTGCGGCAGAAAATAACCGGTCAGCGGCTTGCCGTTCAACGCCAGGCCAGTCAGCTTCTCGCCATGGCCTTTGCGGACGAGGGAGAAGGTTTTGCCGTTGTCCAAATGGATTTTCACCGAGTCAAACAAGGGCACGGTGACGAGGTATTGCGGATCGGCGGGGGAAAAGGGATAGAAGCCGATGGCGTTATAGACATACCACGAGGACATTTCGCCGGCGTCGTCCATGCCGCAGAGCGCGAGGCCGTCTTGGCCCATGCCGTAAAAGCGCGCCATGATTTCGTTGAGGATTTTCTGGGATTTCTCCGGCTTGCCGACGAAGTAGTAGAGATACGGGAAATTGTGGTCCGGCTGATTGCCGTGACAATACTGGCCGATGAAGGAATTGATATTCATCGCAATGTGGTTGGGATTCCACGGAATCGTGAAGAGCTGATCCAGCTTTTGCTCAAACGCCGCCGGGCTGGGATACAGGCCGATCAAGCCGGCGACATCCTGCGGCGCGAAGAAGGAGGATTGCCAGGCGTTGGCTTCGCGATACAGGTATTCGTAGTAGGGGAATTGCGGGTCGAAAGGCTTCACCCACTCGCCGTTTTCCAACCGGCCGCGCATGAGGCCGGTGCTGGCGTCAAACAGATTGGTGTAATAACGGGAGCGTTGCATCATGAGATCGTAGTTCGCGGTGTCCTTCAATTCTTTGGCGAGCAGCGCCACGGCGTAATCGTCGTAGGCGTATTCGAGCGTCTTGGTCACGCCGGCCTTGGCCTTGGTCTCCACGGTGGGATTGGGAATATCCGGCGTGGAGATGTAGTGTTGGCTGATGTATTCGGCGATGTGCGGGCGCGGGCCGCCTTCGACCGTGGCGTTGCGGAGGAGCAGTTCATAGGCGCGGTTCACATCGAACCCGCGCGCGCCGCGCAGATAGGCGCCGGCAATGTAAACCGCCGCGTGATCGCCATGGAAAAACGTGGGAATGAAGCCGGTTTTCTCGCCCTGATCGATAATCGAACGGATCACGTCGGTGCTCACCTGTGGCGACAACGTGTCGAGCAACACCAGCTTGTTGCGGTAGTCGTCCCACAGCGACGGCAGCGTGTAATAGAGGAAATTCGTTTTGACGGCAATGTTTCGGGCGTCCACGAACTCGCCGTTTACGTCGCTGCGCAAGGCCGGCCAGAGAAACGAGCGGTAGAGGCAGGAATAGAACAATTCCTTTTGCCGCGCGGTGCCGCCCGTCACCTGGATTTTGGAGAGCAGATTTTCCCAGGTCTTCGCCGCCGCTTTTTTGACGTCGGCAAAGCTTTTCCCGGCGAGTTCCTTTTCCAGATTCATCCGGGCATTTGCCCGACTGACAAAGGACAGGCCGATTTTGATTTCCAACGGGCCGTCGCCCGGTTCAAAAACCACCACCGGCAGGTCGCCGCGCTCGTTTTTCAGCATTTCGATTTTGCGGATCTTGTGGTTGGCCACCGCATAGAAGCAGACTTCCTCGCGCGTGTCCTGGTAGCCCTTGAAGGCATATTCGCCCGCTGGCTTGATGTCCCAGTCCGTCACGCGCTCGTTCGATACCGCGAGGTTGACCACCAGTTTTTCCTCGGCGCCCTTGGGGAAGGTGTAGCGATGAAACCCGCAGCGGAGCGTCGTGGTCAACTCCGCGTTGATCCCGTAGCGTTCCAGATAAACTTGGTAATAGCCCGGATGCGCCGATTCGCGCTGATGGCTGAACGGGGAGGCAAAATTCTGCGGATCCACCTCGCCGGTCACCGGCAGAATGGGAATATGGCACAAATTCCAATGTCCCTTGTTCGAGTGAGCAAAACCGTGGATCTCCGTGTTTTCATATTCGTAGCCCGCGCCGCTCCCGAACTTAGTAATCGGGCTGAGTTGCACCATCGCATTGGGCAGCGAGGCGCCGGGAAAGGTCAGGCCCGCCCACACGCGCCACGGCGGGTTAAAACCGATGTCCGCCGGATCGGTCAGGGGCGCGGTGCCGAGAAACGGATTCACATAATCCGTGAGCGGCTTGCCGGCGCAAACGGAAAGCGCGGCCGCGAAAACAAAAACCAGCGGGATGAGTTTGTTCTTCATAGCGTGAACGTTGAGACGGCCCGGTTCCGAGATTAGTTACAACGTTGCCGGGAAAATACGGTGCGGGCGCTGGCCGCTCCAACGGCGGTTATTTCCTTTTCCACCGCAGCAGGCGCAGGGCGTTGCCAATGACAATCAAATCGGACACGCCCATAGCTGCGGCGCAAAAGACCGGGCTGAGCACGCCGCACGCCGCGAGCGGCACGCCGAGCGCATTGTAGAAAAAGGCCCAGAAGAGATTCTGCTTGATGGTGCGCAAGGTGGCCCGCGCCAGGCCCAACGCCTCCGGCACGGCTTCGATTTCCGATTTCAGCAGGATGATATCCGCCGCCTCGCGCGCCACATCGCTCGCGCGGCTGACGGCGATGCCGAGATCGGCTTGGGTGAGCGCCGGGGCGTCATTGATGCCATCCCCCACGAAGGCCACGCGCTCGCCTTGCGCCTGCAATTTTTTCACAAACTCAGCTTTTTGCTCCGGGCGCACTTCGGCGAAAACACACGCAGCCGGAATGTTCAATTGTCTGGCAATGGCGTGGGTTGTCCGGGGCGAATCTCCTGAAACCAGATAGATCTTGTATCCATCAGTCTGATAATCGGGATTGCACAGTCGGCCGAGGGTTTTGGCGGTGGCCGCTTTCAAGGCATCTTGCAGGGCAAACACAGCAACCATTTGCTGGTTCACGGCGAACCCAATTACGGTGGCGCCTTGGTCGGTCCATTCATCGGCAAAAGGCAGGGCCGGTTCGACCTCAATTCCCTCAATCTTAAACCAATTTAACGAGCCCAACTGAAGCCAATGACCTGATGCCATCATTCCCTCGATGCCG
The DNA here is from genome assembly GCA_903842235.1 of uncultured Verrucomicrobia subdivision 3 bacterium. Classification (GTDB taxonomy): domain Bacteria; phylum Verrucomicrobiota; class Verrucomicrobiia; order Limisphaerales; family UBA11358; genus UBA11358. The sequence goes on along the minus strand of CAIMLG010000030.1, from coordinate 21,026 downwards.
CTTCCTGAAATCTCTTTGAAATCTTTGAGGGGAATCCGCGCGGCCGACTTTGCCGCTACCGCCTTGCTAATCGGATGGCCGGACAGGGTGGCGAGCGCCGCCGCCAGATCTTCAACTTTGAACGACTTTAACTCCGAAGCCAGCGCGATTTGAAAATGATGACTTGCGATCACCTTCGGTTTTCCTTCGGTAATGGTCCCGGTTTTATCGAAGACGATCGCCGTGATTTCCCCCGCTTTCTCCAACGCCACGCCGTCGCGAATCAAAATGCCGCGCCGGGCGGCGGTATTGGCGGCCGCCATAATCGCGGCGGGCGTGGCCAGACCCATCGCGCACGGACAGGCCACAATCAAAACGCCGGCCGCGATGACAAAGGCCTGCTCCGCGCCGGAATGCGCGAACCAGAAAATCCCCGCCGCGAGGGCAATGGCGACAATGATGGGCACGAAGAGGTTGCTGATGCGGTCGCCGAGGCGCTGGATGTTGGCGCGACTGGACTGCGCGCGCTGCACGGCGGCGATGACGTGGGCGAGCGCGGTGCTTTCGCCGGTGGCGGTAACGCGCATCACGAGGCGGCCGTTCACATTCACCGTGCCGGCGAACAATTCGCTGCCGGATGTTTTGTCGGCGGGAACGGATTCGCCGGTCAGCATCGCCTCATCCACTGCCGATTCCCCCTCCAGCACCACGCCATCCACCGGCACGCGGTCGCCGGGCCGCAGCGCAAGGCGGTCATTGATTTGCAGTGAGGCAACGGCAACTTCCTCTTCGGTTGTAGCAGCCGACGTGAGGAGGCTCTGACTAATGCCGAATGTCGAATATCGAATGCCGAATTTAGTTGGAGCCTCCTCACGTCGGCTGCTACGCGATGGAACAATCCGCCGGGCGGTTGGCGGTGCGAGATTCATGAGCGATTTCAGCGCGCTGCCGGCTTTTTCACTGACGCGGGCTTCGATCCAATGGCCAACGCTGATGAGCGAAATGATCGCCGCCGCTTCCATGAAGTAAATGTGGCCCCCGCTGCCGCTCAACAGCACCCAGGCGCTGTAACCAAACGCCGTGGTGGAGCCGAGCGCGACGAGGGTGTCCATGTTGGAAGCGCCAACCTTGATTTGCCGCCACGCGCCGGAATAAAACGGCGCGCCGCAGTAAAGCTGCACGCCGCCCGCCAGGGCCAGCGAGAGCCAGCGAAACCAGTCCGCCATCATCAGGTGGAACAGCCATTCGCCCGCCATCAAAACGCCGGTGACCGCCAGCCCCACGATCAGGGGCCACGGCCGGCGGCTTGGGCGTAACGGCGCGGCGGCGGTGATTTCCTTGGTGGCAAAACCCGCTGCGCCGATGGCGGCAATCACGGCGGGAACGTCGGTTTCTGCCGCCGCCAGCCAGCGCACGGTAACGCGACCGGTCGGCGGGCTGACGGTGACGCTGTGGACGCCGGCGACTTGCTGCGCGGCCACAGTGACCTTGCGGGCGCAGTTGTTGCACGTCATGCCAGTGACGTGCAGTTCAGTTGTAAGCGGCGCGGACATTTTTCCCATCAACAGGATGGCACCTTATGGAATTTTAGGCGAATTCACTTTTGGAACCGCGCCGGCTCCTCGCGGGCCAGAATGCGCAGGAGAAACGCCGCCTGCTGGTCAGTGGGATTGAATTTAAGGGCGGCGCTCGAAAATTGCGCCGCCTGCCGGTGCTCGCCGAGCCCGAGGGCGGCGGTGGCGGCGAGCGAGGCCCATTCGGCGGCCAGGATATTGGTGCCGGGCGGTTGCGCGGCCAGCACCGCACCAATGCCGGCGATGCCCTCACGGGTCTGAGCGGCGGCGCCGCCCAGCAATGACGCGGCCCGGCTCAAGGCGGCCTCGTTGGTGCCCAGCACCCGCAGGCGGGAAATGCGCGGCGCCCGGGGCGCCAGCAGCGAGGGCACATCGGCCCCGGCGGCAAGTTCGCGGATGGAATTATATAATTCCGGATTCGCGGAATTGAACTGGGAAAAGACCCGCTGGACTTCGTCCGGCGGCAACGCCCGCAGGCGCGCAGCTTGGTCCGACGGAGCCAGCAATTGCTGCCGGGTGCGCTCGTCAAATTTTTCCAGCAGTCGGGAGCTTTCCCCGAGATAAAACGCAAAGGGCGCGGCGTATTCGAGCACGGGAAACAAATCGCTCTGCACCGGGCCGGGGCCGGCGATGGCAAAGGCGGTGCGCTGGGAAGCCAGCTGCCGGGCAAACAGCGCCTCGGGCGAGCGGATACCCAGCTGGGCGAATTCGGCACGCACGGCGGGCAGGGAAAAGCCGGCGCCAAAAGCTTCCGGACGGCTGGCCCATGGTTGCTGCGACCCCAGCAAAATGATGTCGCCACCGCAGGAATCCCAGATCTCGACATGGGGAAACACGGAGGTGAAGGTCCGCAGCACCAGATTCACGATGCCATCATGCATCTCGTAGAGGTGGAACCATTGCACCATGATGCCGCCGGGCTTGAGCCGGTTCGCTGCGAGCAGGTAGAATTCCTGGCTGAAGACGCTGCCGATGCCGACGGTCCACGGGTTCGACGGCTCGGCAACGATAACGTCATAGTTCTGCGCCCGGAGCTTGAGCACGGTGCGCGCATCTTCGCGCCAAAGCTCGGTGCGCGGGTTGGCCAATATATCCCGATTCCAGGGGTTGAACAATTTGGAGGCGCGGATGACCGGTTCGCAGTTCTCCGCAATGACAATTTTTTTCACCGCCGGATACGAACCCAGGGCGCCGGCCGAAATGCCCGATCCCAGGCCAAACACAAAAACCTCGCTTGCGCCAGGCCGGGCGAGCATGGGCAGGTGGGCGAGGAGCATCTGGGTGTTCAAGTCCGCCTGCGAACTGGCGTCCGCCTTGCCGTTCACCCGCAGGCCGCGATTCAGGTCCGACCCGACGCCGTCGCCCTCCTCCACCGAAACCGTGGCATCGGCGGCATCCTCATAAAACAGGATTTTGATGTGCTGCTTGCGCAAGGCCATGGCGTCCCGCGCAAATTCCTTTTCCCGCCCGCGAAAGGCGCCGGAACTCATCACCCAGCGCCAGCTTTCGCCGCCAAACAGGAACAGGCAGACAGCAAACAGCCCCGCCGCCGGCCCGCCAGCCCGCGCGCACCGCCAGCAGCAACGCCGCCAAGGCCAGCACCAGCGCCAGCACCGCGTAGGCGTTGCGCAGGCCGACGAGCGGCATCAGGACAAAGCCGGCGAGCAGGGTGCCGACCACCGCGCCCAGCGTATTGGCCGTCAAGAGCGCGCCCACCCGGGTGCCGAGATGGGCCTCGGGGCCCGCCGCCGCGCGGATCATCAACGGCAGCACCGCCCCCAGACAGCCGGCGGGCAAGCCCAGCACCACGAGAGCAATCAGCGTCGTTAGAAACTGATGATAGAAATAGCCGACAGAAGAACGGGCCAGACCGGTGCGGGCGAGGCGATAAAAATCCACCCAGCTTTCCAGATTGAAGACCAGCAGAGTCACCCACCCGGCGGCCAGGCAGAGCAGCAGGACGACCAGTTTTTGATCCGCTAATTTCCAGCGCGCCGCCGCCACCCAGGCGGCCCCCAGGCCGATGCCCAGAATGAAAGCCATCAGCACCACGGCAAAGGATTGCAGCGAGGAGCCGAAAATCATCGCCAAGGAGCGCGAAGCGAGCACTTCCAGCGCCAGGGAAACCGCGCCGGTCAGCGCCACAATCCCGCAGCAAACCCGCCAGCTTAATCCGGCCCCCGGGGCGGCGGGCGGCGGCAGCGAGGCTGGCGCCAGCGCATCGGCCACGACCGGCTGGCGGCTCAACCAGCCGGCCGTGGCTCCGATGAGGACATTGGTCAGCCCGGTCAATTGCAACGTGCTCAGCAGGCCGAGATTTTGCACGAGCCAAAAGCCGGCCAGCCCGGCACCCGCCACCGCGCCCAAGCTGTTCACGGAATAAAACAGCGCGGAACGGCGGCCCGCTTCCGGCGAAAATTTTTGCAGCCACGCGGCCAGCAGGGGCAGTGTGCCGCCCATCAGCAGTGTCGGCCCCAGCAACAACGCGGCGCTCAGCCCGCCCTTCCAGGCGAGCAGCAACAGCGTCTGTCCGGCAATGGGCGTGCCGCCGGCAATGAACAACCGGTCCGCCAGCCGGTCCAGCGCGGGAAAGAGGAAGGCATAGAGGCCGATGGCGATTTCCAGATAGCCGTAAGTCAGCAAGGGCCGTTGGAGGCGGTCGGCCCAGCGGCCCAGGATTTTATTTCCCAGCGCGAGCCCGCCCATGAACACCGCCAGCACGACCGTCTGCGCATAAACCGTGCTGCCGAACATCTGCGAAAGAAATTTCGTCCACACCACCTCGTAAACCAGCGCCGTGCTGCCGGAACAAAATAACAGCAGGAGCATCAACCCGCTTCCATTGCGCAATTTCATGAGCGGAAGCTAGGGATTATCGGAATCGCTAGCAAGCGGCTAATCATTTCGCCGGCGGGTGCGCCCAAGCAAACCCGCTTTACACGGCGCCGCCCACCGCTAGAATCGCCCCATGGCTGGCGAATACGACTCCAACGAATTTATTGACACCGATTTCACGACGCAGAAATCGTCTTACGCCGCGCCCGCGCCCGGCGGCAGTCCGTTCCGCGCGCCATCCCGCGAGGACGTGGACCGCAAGGTCGTCGAGGCCCAGCAGAAGCTGGTGGAACTCAAGCGCGCCCAGGAGGAACTGGAGCGGGAGCGCGCCGGCCTGGAGGAATTGCGCCGCCGCCAGGGCGAATTTCAGACCGGCCGGCAGGAAATCCTGCAACAGCTCACCCGCGGCCTCGGCCTGCTGGAGGAGGCGGAGTTCAGCGCCCGGCGCGACGCAGAGCAGATGAGCAAGACCACGGCGGATTTCCGCGAGGCGCTCGCCAAGGTGCAAACCATCCACGACGAAACGTGGACGAAGGAGAATTTCCAGATCGAACTCACGCGCGCCCTGACCACCATCGAGAATGCGCGGATGGAATGGAATTCCGCCCGGCTCAAGCTGCCCGTGCTCGCCGGCGAAAACCAGCCCGCCAGCGAAGCGCCGGCCGCGCCGGCCAGCCCAGCCACGGCGCTCGCCGACCTGGGCTTTGGCCAGCTTTGCAAAATCGGCCTGGCGCTGACCTGGCCGTTGCTGCTCGTGGCGCTGGGCGCGCTGGCCGTGTTTATTGCCATCCTGACACGGTCGCACTGAGGAGCCATGGCGTTTTCCAAAAAAAAGCCCGACCTGATTTCCGCCAAAGCCCGCGCGCTGGGCGACGAGATCGCCGCGCTGGAAGCGGAAATCAAGAAGCTGGACACGCAACTGGCCGGCGCGCCCGAACCGCGCTTTCGCTCCACCACGCCGCCGCCCGGCCAAGCTCCTAGCAAACCCGCCGCCGCCCCGCCGCCGCCCCGCGCCAGTGAGCCGGTGTTTGAAGAATTGAGCCTGGCCAAGGTCGCGCCCCGTCCGGACGCCGAGGCGACGGAGCTGTTCAACGATCTGGGCGTGCGCAAATACGATCTCCCGGCGCTGTGGCAGCGCTTGAGCAACCATTTTCGCGGGCCGACCACCAGCAATCCCCGCCTCGTCAATTATCTCGCGGCGGGCGGCGTTCACGGTCTGCGCCCGCTGCGCTACGAAAAACGCGTGGCGCGCCGCCGCTTCATCTGGCTGGTCGTCAGCGTTTCGGCCGTGTTGTTCGGCCTGTTTTACCACTTCTTTGCGAAACATTAAATGAACGCGCCGGCAAAACGCATCGCGCTGGAGATCGCCACGCCGGCCGGGGTATTTCGGGCGCACTACTCGGCCCGGGGTCTGGCGGAACTGAATTTCCCCGCTGGTCGGCCTGGCCGAAAGGTCAACCGGGGCGCGGCGGAAAAAATCTCCGGCCCGATCCGTCGCTGGCATCGCTTCACCGCAACGGCACTAAAAGCCATTCTCGCCGGCCGCCCGCCCAGAGCATTGCCACCGCTGGATTTGGTCGGAACGGAATTTCAGCAAAGTGTCTGGAGCGCCCTGCAAAAAATTTCGATTGGTCAGACGCAAAGCTACGGCGAAATCGCCCGCGCCATCGGGCGGCCCCGGGCGGTGCGGGCCGTCGGCGGCGCGTGTGGGGCGAATCCCATTCCCGTGTTGATCCCCTGCCATCGCGTGCTGGCGGCCAACCGCCGGCTCGGCGGCTTTTCCGGCGGCCTGGTTTGGAAAATTCACTTGCTCCAGCGCGAAGGTGTCACGTTTGCCGAGGCGGCTTCCCTCGCAACCCCGCATGGCCACCGCTGACGAGATCACCCAGTTCTGTCCGCACTGCGGCCTGTGCTGCGACAGCACGCTGTTTGCTGACGTGGAACTGCGCGCGGGGGACGACGCCCAAAAGCTGCGGAAAGCCGGGCTGAAACTTTATCCCAAAACCAAAACCCGGCTCGCGTTTGACCAGCCCTGTCGCTGCTTCGCCGGCCGGCTGTGCCAGATTTATCCCGACCGGCCGAAGCGCTGCCGGGCATTTGACTGCGGCTTGCTCCAGCGCGTGGCGGACGCGGAACTGACGCCGGCGGCGGCGTTGAAAAAAATTACCGCTGCGAAACAGCTTGCCGATCGCGTGCGTGAGCTGCTGCGCTCGCTAGGCCAGCGCGAGGAGCAGATGGCGCTGACGCATCGCTATGCCGAGGCGATGGCCGCCCCGGTGGATCTGGCCGATGAGGCGGGAGCGGAGCGGCACGGCAAGTTGATGCTGGCGGTGAACGACCTGATGACGCGCCTCCAGCGGGATTTTCTGCGCTGATTTCACCCGGAGACGGATGGATCACCAGGGTCCGAACCCACCTGCTATAACTGGAAGCTTTTATTCCCGCGCCGGTTCGAGCCGCCGATATCGTTCAAGCAATTGCTGGTTTTTCTGGAGCAAATCCGTCTCCCCGTTTCTGGCGGCCAGAGTGCAGGCTCTTTGGGCGGTGGCCATGGCCTCATCAAAGCGGCCGGCTTCGGCATAGGCTGCCGCCAGGGTGCCAATTATGGTGATCGCGCGGTAACGGGTCAATTGACAGGCCCGCTCGGCAAATTGGACGGCTTGGGGGCCGTTCCGGCAGTCGGGATTCGGGCCGGTGGCCAGTAGCCAGGCCAGGTTATTCAGCAGTTCCGGCATGCGGGGATGCAACCGGATGGCTTGACGATAACCTTTGATTGCTTCTTTGATTTTTCCTTGCTGACACAGGCGGATGGCGATTTGCGACTGCTCGTTGCCATAGGCGGGATTAATTTCGGGCCGCGCTTGCACCCGGAGGATGGGAAACAGACTGGCAAAATCGTCCGTCCAGGGAGGCAGGCTGGTCGGCTGGGTTTGCAGGGGGCGGGCGGCGAGGCTGATGGCCGGAGCCTGCAGGATTTCCCGGTTGCGGGACAACAGCATCCACTCGGAGTCCATGACCCACCATTGCTCCGGGGTGGCGCTGTTATCAATGGCAATCGCCTGGTAATTGAACTGCCGGGCGGCATTGAGCACCACCGGTTCGAGGTTCAAGCTCCGGTTGGAAATATGCACCGCGATGATGCCGCCGGGCGATAGGTGCCGCTCGTAAATCGCGAAGGCTTCCCGGGTCAGCAAGTGCATGGGAATGGCATCGCTGTTGAAGGCGTCGAGGACGAGCAGGTCAAATCCCTGGGGCGGCTCCCGCTCCAGCGCCAGGCGAGCGTCGCCGAGGATAATCTCCACTGTTCCCCGGGCGTTGGCAATGAACGTGAACCGCGCGCCGGCGAGCCGCACCACGGCGGGGTTGATTTCGTAAAAGCGGAAATAATCGCCCGCCCGGGCATAGGCGGCCAGCGTGCCGGCGCCCAAGCCGACCACGCCAATGCGCCGGCTACCCGCCGGCAAGGCCTGCAACGCCAGGCCCACCCCGCTTTTTTCGGAATAATAGGTTGTCGGCCAAGCGGCCCGGAACGGGTCGGCGAACTGCTGGCCGTGCAGGGTGGAGCCGTGGGAGAGATTATAATGCCAGTCCGGCTGGTTCCGGCCCACACTGGTCACGGTTAACACGCCATAGAAATTCCTCGATTTCTCAATTTTTAAAATTTTCGCATCGTGGGATTGCTGCCAGAAGAGAACGCCAAAGACGGTCAGGAAAAGGGCCAGCCACGTCCCGGTGAAGAACCGCCAGAACGGCCGCCGGCCCGGCGCCGGCCCCCCCGAGCACACGAGCGCCAGCAGCAGGCCGCCGCACAACAGCAGGCTCCACGGCAATTCATAGTAGTCGGTGAAAATCAGGGGGCGACAACCGCCACCGCCACGCCCCCCAAGGCGCCGCCGGCCGCGATCATCAAATAATATCCGGTCAGATGCCGGGGATCGGGTTTGAGCCGGTAGAGTTCACCATGACAGATCAGACAGCAAATCAGGAGACCGCTGGGATAAATCAGCAATTGCCAGTATAGGGATGCCTCGGTGCCGCGAAACAAGACCCAGCAAACGCCCCCCCCCAGGCAGCGGTCAGCGCCAGGACGAACGGCGGGCGGGCATACCAACGCGGGTTGTCGAAGCAGATGATAAAGCTCACCAGGTAAAGCGCCAGCGGCAGCACCCATAGAAAAGGAATCACCGCCACGTCCTGACACAGCTTGTTGGTGGTGGCCAGCAGCAGCGCCGAGGCGCAGGCGGGCAGGAGCAGCCACATCAGACGGTTGTTGGGAACCATTGGGGCGCTGGAACAGCCGGCTCCGGGACTATCCTTTTCCAGCTCCGGAGCCGGCGTTTGGCCCTTTGACGTCAGTGGTTCAATACCCGTAGTCTGCCATAATTTAACGACGCAAAAAACACAGCCGACCGTATACGCGGCCAGAGCCAAGCCCCACAGCCCGGCCTGGGCTTTGCGCGTGAAATGGGTCTCAAAATAGACCGGGTAGCTGACCAAGGCCAGCAATGAGCCGGTGTTCGACAGGGAAAACAGGCGGTAGGGGGACACGCTGGGATGGGTGCGGCTGAACCAGTGCTGCAGTAATGGCCCCGTGGCCGAGAGGACAAAATACGGCAACCCCAGGCACCCCGTCAGCAAAATGAGGATTTGCCAGGTCGGATTCCCGGGGCCCACCGGCTTCCACGTGTCGGCGGGCGTGATGGGCAGCAGTGCCAAGGCGGTGCCGAGCAGGATCAGATGTACGATGGCCTGCCGGCGCGGCTGAAGCCAGCGCGAGATCAGATGCGCGTAAGCGTAACCGCCCAGCAAGACCAGCTGAAAAAACAACAGGCAGGTCGTCCACACCCCGGGCCCACCCCCAAACCACGGGAGAATATATTTACCGATCAGCGGCTGCACTTGGAAGAGCAGGAATGAGCCGGCAAAAATGGTCGCGGCATAAATCCACATGGGGGGATGTTGTCGCCCCGCCATTTCAATCTCCAGAACGAATTCCGCCGCCGCCCCGTGCCCGCGACGACGCCCGTCCGCGGCTGACGGCATTGGGGCCGTGAACGAACGGATGACCCGGCTCCAGCGGGGGTTTTTTGCGGTGAGTTCACCCGGGGACTAAATTGCGGAAGGTGCCGCCGGACAAGGCGCACGGTTTTCGGAGGGTGGTCGGCCATTATATCACGGGCACGATTGGCGAAGCTGAGCTGGCTCAGACCTTGAAACTGACAGGAAATTGCTTTTCCTGCGGGCTCACATACTTGACGCTGCGCGGGAGTGGAATACAGCGCGAACCAATTTAATTTGAGCAACGCGAACTAATTTTTGGGCGGAATGTGCATAGTCAGGAACTACTTTCTAGCGAGTAAGGTGCAGTCGTCGGTGGATAAACTGCGGATCACGAAAGCCTCGCCCTCACGTGTGTCCAAATTCGGGCCGGCCTGCCGAATCTGCTCGTCGGTCGGCGCGGCGACCCGAGCATCGCCGTTAATATCGGGGATGTGTTGCATTCTGGTCGGCTGTGCTCATGACGTTGTATGCCTGCCCGCACCGGTGGGCTCTCGCGATGATGCGCGGCCTTATGGCGAGATCGTCCGGTAGAAACGTCGCGTGAAGCCGGACGCCGCGGTATCCGTAAAATCGAATGTCCCGGCCGAGTAAGTGTTGGTGAAAAGGGGGGTCCACGTTACCAAGTCGGGAGATCCCAGCAATTCGTAGGTCTGCCCGGGATCGGCAGCGATGGTTAGCTCCACGATGCCGCTGGCGTCACGAGTCAACGTTTGCACGGCACCGCGCCCATTGAGTGGTGGATGGCGCGCGCCGAAAAACTGGAGCACCTTGTTATCAAAATCCGAGAAGAAATTGTGCTCGCTGTAACAGCAGTTGAGTTGGGCCCCAATGGCTTGATCGAACGCGGCGTATCGCGCTGGAATGCCGCTCATCCAGTTGGTGTCCGAAACGGGGTCGGCGAGCAGGTAGCCGAGCGCATCGAGGAAGCCGCCGCTGTTCAAGCTGTCGTAAATCGCCTGCGAATCCGCGGCCGACAGCCCCGGGATGCGGAGGAAGCGGCGCGGATACACCGGCGACGGCAAGTTTTCGCGCAGCTCGCCCCCGACGCCTCGGGTCGTGAGACTCGCCAGGGCCGTGGTGGCATTCGCAAGAAATGTCGTGTGATCGTAAAGGTCATCATTTCGCCCCAGACTCCAAACCGTCGGCACGGTCGTGATGTTGAAAAGCGGGATAGCGGCGCCGGCGCAGTAGATTCCGCAGGCATTGAAGCCGAGGTAAAAAGACGCGAGCGGCGCAAATCCACCGCCATTCGACATACCGACCGAAAACCTCGGGGTGCTCGACGTCATGAGGCCGAGACCGACGAAGAAAGTGGTGGCGGCTTGCACGTTCACGATATCCGGTCCCGATCCGCGATGCCGTGCCACTCCACTGCTTATTCACGCGATCCGAGCTATCGAGCGCACACACCGCATAGCCCGCCGCCACCGCATCTTGCAGAAACATACGCATCTCCACGGCGTTGGTGAACCAATTGGCTGCGGAGCCACCGAGGCCATGGAAACCAAAGATCACGCCCACCGGGTTGGGCGGGAAATAATAGATCAACTGCACCGCGTTCGGGTCGCTGACCGAAATGTTCTTAAGGCGATCAATCAGCAGGTGGCGGCTAAAGGCGACCACCCTGCCACCGCCCAACCTGTTTTGTTGAGCATCAGCAAGGCGGCCATGGAAAGCCCTAGTTTCCTTGGATCCGCCGCGTTTCAAAACACCACCAGCGTGCTGGCCCGTGCTGCCGTGCTGGGAAAGACTGACGAAGGCCGTGGCATGCAGACATCGGTGATGACCGGTAAACTGATCCCGGCCGGCACCGGTTTTAAGCAATAATCAGTTCAAGATTTCTGCCTTCTCGCCAATTGGCGAGACTTGGATATGCGGGCCCGGTGATGACTGGCCGGCTTATTCCGGTGGGGACTGGTTTTTCTGAGCATCCGCAGCCGGTTTGACGGTCGTTTTCTCTTTGGCAGCGGCTGGGGCTTTGTTCTGCTCAGGCTTGGTGCCTCCAAAATCAATTCGCGCTGCTTGCCGCTTTGCGTGTTCATTGGACAGATGGCCATAAACCTTGCCGATCAGCACCCCGCCATCTTGATGGCCCACCCAGCGCGCGATGGTCATGAAATCGATGCCTGACATCACGCACATGGAAATGAAGAAGTGCCGGCAGTCGTGAAAACCAAACGCGGCAAGGTCGGCAGCCGTTCGCACCAAACCCAGACTCTCTCGGAACTCTTTAATCGGTCGATCGGCTTCTCCCCGGCGCGGGGAAGGGAAGAGCCATTGGGAATCGGGCGCTCGTCGTGCCTTCATCTCTTCGAGCAACTTCTCCAAATCCGGGTTAAAATCCACCACCCGCCACTTGCGGTTCTTAACCTCGCCATCTGCACCAATGGTCAGCTGCTTGTTGTCCCAATCAATGTCCGACCACTTGAGCCGGGTGGCCTCGGTCTTGCGGGCTCCGGAAAAGCACAGCAGCCGCAAGTAGTCGGAAAATTCTTGGGCATTGGCCAGTTTCTGCCCGCGCTCGCCGGGCTGAGCCACGCGACTGTTGTAAAAGCACGGCTGGTGGCAGAGAGTGAGCATCTGATCAATTTGCGCGCGCATCACCAGCTGGCGTTTGCGAGCTTTTGATTTCAACGGCCGCAGGTTTTCCGTCGGAAGTTGGGCGATCAATTTCTGGTCAATGGCCCGCTTCATTACGTTGCGAAATACCGTCACCTCCAGATTGACCGTCCTGGCTGATTTGTTCTCGGACTGCCGCCGGGCGACGAAGCTGTCGACGTGTATGCGCTTGATCTGATTCAAGCGCAGATTTCCGAGTTGGGCTTTCCACCGGTCAATGGCATAGGCCTCGGTCTCCAGCGTCGAGGCCCGCTTGGCGTCTTTGGCCTGGTGGTAAAATTCCAAATAACTGTCGGCGAATTCGGAAAAGGTGGGGGTGCGCTTGAGGGTCGTCAGGTTGCCTTTGCGGCGGTTGACCAGAAGTTCTTCGAATTGTTGCCGGGCTTGGGCGTGGGTGCGGGCTCCTTCCAGCGGGACCCGGCGGACCTGTTTTTTGCCCGTGTGGGGATCTTCCACGGTCATTTGGGCATAATAACGCTGATTACGAACCCAAAGTCCTCGAATCGGGCGCTTGCGTTCGTCCTGCACCTTCTGGTATATTCCATTTGCATGTTGACGAGTGTGAACAACCTGAGCCGCTGCCAGAATAGAACTGGCGGCTTTGCTTGTGCTTGCATTGCCATTCATTTGGCAACACTAGCACAAAATTCAGCACAATGTCAAGCTAGCACAAACATTGCAACTGTAAGTGCTTTATAATTAAGTTGCCCACGTGGCGGAATTGGCAGACGCGCTAGATTCAGGTTCTAGTGAGTAAAATCATACAGGTTCAAGTCCTGTCGTGGGCACCATATTTGACAACGGTTCTGTGAGTTTTGCTTGATTACCTGACACCTACCTGACACTATGGGGGTATGAAAGCAATGCTCGCTGTTAAGGCGGATAACGCCATTCATTCCAGTTCTACAATCACCGGAACTTCGCCGGCTGATCATTCGTCCACGCCCAAAGCTCCCGAAAAAGAAACAAAATGGGCCGTGGTAAAAGGCTCCCAAACCGTGCGGATTTACTACACCCCGGACCTCACGGACAAAGGGGAAATCCCGTTCTTCACCATTTCTTACTGGATGCACGGCAAGCGGTCGCGCCACGTTTTTCCCACGCTCAAGGCGGCGAAAAAAGCCGCCAAGAAAAAAGCCGAGGAACTGGACCGGGGCGATCACGGCGCCGCCAAGCTCACCAATGCCGACAGCGCCGCCTACTGCCGCGCGATTGATTTGCTGAAACCGTCCGGCGCGTCGCTGGAGTTCGCGGCGTCGGAATATGCCAGCGCCATCAAACGCCTGGGCGGGGTGTCGCTTTCGGCGGCGGTGGATTACTACGTGCGCCGGCATCCCGAGAAGATGGAGTCGAAACTGGTGCCGGAGGTCGTGACGGAAATGATCGAGCTGAAGCGAGCCGACCAGTTGAGCGACCGCTACATCAATCAACTGTCGTATGACATGAAACGGTTCATGCGCCGGTTCTGCAACCGTATTGGTGATGTGCGCGGGACGGAAGTGGATACCTGGCTGCGCGAATTGAAGGTCGGGCCGCGCACGCGCAACAACCTGCGCGCCTCCATCCAAGTGCTGTTCAATTACGCCATATCGCGGAAGTATCTGGAAAAGGATAACGACGAGATGGATGCGGTTCCGCTGGCGAAGGACAAGGGCGGCGAGATTGAAATTTTCACGCCGAAAGAATTGGCGGAACTGCTGGCGGTGGCGGCGGCGGAACAACTTCCCTTCATGGCGATCAGCGCGTTTGCCGGTGTGCGGCACGCGGAAATTCAGCGGCTGGATTGGAAGAATGTGAACCAAGCCGCCGGCATCATTGAAATCCGGGCGGGCGGGGCGAAGACGCGGAGCCGGCGGGTAATTCCGATTTTGCCGAACCTGGCGGCATGGCTTAAACCACACTGGAAAGAGGCGGGGCCGGTCTGCTCGTTCGCGAACATGGTGGATCAATTCAAGGACATGACCCGCAAGGTGAACCTGGCGCGGCGGGCGGCGTGGGCGGCGGCGAAGGGCGTCAGCGAAGACGACTTGAAAGCGGCCGATGCGCGGGCAGCCAAACGGCGCAAAGAGGACAATGAAAATCAGAAGGGCCGGCGGGCGAGGGGTTCGGTCCTACCGCTGGGGTCGGACACGGCGGAGGATGAAGGCTGGGCACCGTTCGCATGGAAACAAAACGCGCTTCGGCATTCGTTCATCTCCTACCGCGTGTCGGAGACTGGCAACGTAGCCAACGTGTCGCTGGAGGCCGGCAATTCACCGCAGATGATTTTCCAGCACTACAAAGAGCTGGTGCAGCCGGACGCGGCGAAGGCGTGGTTTGCGATCGTGCCGAAGGAATGAAGGCTTGCCAGCATGGACTGACAGTTTACGTTCTTCCTCATGAAGCCGACATGGAAAGTTCTGCTTGTTTTATTCTTTGCCTCTTTTGGGTGCAATATGTTGCACGCACAACCTACGGATGCCGACCGGAAACTGTTTGAGGAAACAAAAATTAAGGCCGAGGCTAGCGACGCTCCTGCCCAGTATGATCTTGGCTGTTTATACAAGTCTGGTCGTGGCGTGGCAAAGGATGCGGTGGCATACCAGGGTTGGGTTCGGAAATCAGCGGAACATGGTTTTGCACAGGCACAGGTCACCCTGGCAGATTTATTGTCGTCGGACACCAACTCCCCCAACAACAAAGCCGAAGCGTTGGCCTGGCTATCCAAGGCGGCGGATCAGGATTATGCGCTCGGCCAATTTATGTTGGGGTATGAATATTATCGGGCGCATGATTACGAAAACGCTCTGATTTGGCTGAACAAGGCTGCGGCCAAGCGCTGGTATGCGGCTGATTACCAGTTGGGGATGATGTATCTCGATGGCAAAGGTGTCGAAAAGGATTATCAAAAAGCCTATTCGTTTTTTTACCCAGCAGCCCTTGCTGGCAATTCCGGGGCACAATACATGCTTTGCTACATGTATGCCGGCGGTTTGGGGAGAGACAAGGATTTGGTTCAAGCATACAAGTGGGGCTACCTATGCGCAGCACAGGGAAATAAAAATTCCCAGAAAGGATTGGAGGATTTGCGGAAAATCATGACGACGGACCAATTGAACCAAGCAAATGATCTGATAAAAAAAATCACGGAAGAAGTCGCCGCCAACGAAATATCTGCTGCCCCCACTCCAGCCGCAGTCTCAACCGAAAAACAAGCCCTGATCGAAAAGATGTTTGCGCTCACGGGGGCAAAATCCCTGATGGAAAAACAATTGGCCCTAATCATTCCGATTTCTAAAAAATCGAACCCAGAAATTCCAGACGAGTTCTGGCGTCGTTTTGCTCAAAAAATGAATATCGATGATTTATCCAAGCAGATTTATCCGATCTATGACAAATATTTCACGGCGGAAGATTTGAAGGCATTTATTGCTTTTTACGAAACTCCTGCCGGCCAGAAAATGGCAAATACCCTGCCTCTGATGATGCAGGAAATGACAACCACATGTTCCCAATGGGGCGCAAAAGTTGGCAAAGAGGTGGAAGCTGAATTGGGAAAATAAAAAATTACCCGCGCCCTCTAAAAAAACCAGTTTTGTATTTTTCCGAGAACATTCCGGTTTGTGGAAGCATCCCCAACCATTTGGTCCCGATAGGTGTCACGTCTTCATCTTCCAGGTCAGCCACCCACGGATAGGTTGCCAGCAAGCCACCCCGATTAGTAACCATGCCACGAGTTTTGTGCAGGCACTTATCTGCGTAGGTCTGAGTAAACTCCCGGGCTTGTTTATGTGATGAAAAAACCGTTATTACCTGTAGAAATGTTCCAGCCGTTTGATCCCCTAATATCCAATTCCTCAATACCACGAGTGAGTATTTGCGAAAATTGGATCCTCGTTCATGGATCATGGCAAAACGACCGACCAATGATTCGCCGGTTACTGTGTCGGCGTCGATAATCATTCTTACGATCGCTGCCCCGGTATCGAGTTTAATAGCAATTAGATCACAGTATTCACTCATTTGACGCAGATCGTTTGTCAGAGCTTCTTTCTTCTGAGCTGAATAACCAACCCCACCGCCGAACAATAGTCCACCATACAACCCAGCCAGCCCCGCAAAAAGCGCTTGTTTGCCGCCCGACACTCTTTTGGGATCGGCAAAGCTTTGATCGGGTGAAAGGAAGGAAAAATTCTCGCCTTTCGAGTATTCCACCAAATTGTTAAAAAAACGAGTTTTTGCATTATTCAAAAAAGCTAATTCTGCATCTCAAATGAGCCGGAGCAAATAAATTCATGCCCCATTGCCTCAACGTCAATAAATCCGCCTTTGCTTTCCCAAACCGTGGCATCCTGCATCGGCATGTCCAGGCCACTGCTGTGGATAAATACATACTTTGCCTTGGTCGGGCCGCCAAATCCTAGAATTGAGCCTGAATGTTTGCGAGCTTGCGGAAACAAAATAGCATAATGCCCAGAGTAGTCGTAACTTTGCCCCCCAAATCGGAATTTCAACTGATCAGTTTTTATGCTTATCAGATCTGCAATTTTAACAGGAATCGAGGTGTTCGCTGACCCCATGAATTGATCCAAATAAACCAACGCCATTGGTTCCTGGGGTTGCTGGGGTTGGGTTTGGACGACCATGCCCTCTGGATTCAGGCCTTGTGACTTTACCTCCGCAGATTCCTCAGCGGTCAAGGGTCGGGTTTGCGCCGCCGCTGCATCACTGCTCGGTTGGGGTTGCTGGTAGGCTGTGCCGTTAGAGCTGGTGGCGGGTGATTTGTTCTCGTCACATCCCACCGCAACGATCGCGAGACACAGAAGCAAAAAACTAAATTTGTCAGTGGTTTTCATTTTTTTATTGAACTCCGGTTTTTCAAAACGTCAAGGTTATTGCTTAATTGCGAAATTTTGGACTGATGATTTGGGTGAAATAAAAAGCGAAAAGGGTGAATCTGAATCCGCCGGTGCCTGGACAATACGAAAATCCGAAGGAAAATATTTTCGGATGGACAGGCATTGTCCAGGGCCTGTGATAATCTAATGGCATGGCTTTCAGGCAATGGCATTTCAATGGAAGGGGAAGATGATTTGCCAATTATGGTCGGGATTGTATTGGTCTTGGTCGTCCTCCTCTGGACACCATGAGCCAAAAAAATCTTCCACCAGTCCTTCCGTGGCGATCATGCTCAAACAGTATGGGCCGTTCAATTTACGCCGCATGTAATCCGTCCGATAATAATCATCCCGATCCAAATGTTCCCCCATGTCGGATTCATACAGGAAACAAAGTTTTACGATCTCCGGGTTGATGCCGTAATTACGGGTTACATTTTTCCGGAAAGAGGCTTCGAGACATTCGCTGTTCAACTCGGCATTTTCGGCCAACAGTGAGCACAGCTCGACAACCCGATCAAAATTATCGGCACCATCCGAACGGGCAAAACCGAGAGCGGGGAATTTGTTGGAAAACATTTCGCGGTCGGCCCGCAATTCTTCCAGAAACAACCTAGCTTTTGCCCACTTGCCGGGGAAGTGCCTTTTAAGATGATCCCCGGTGACATTGATAATTTTCTGGTGGGTCATCGCATACAGGTCGGTATGCTGCAACTGGAAATCCGGCGACGTAAAGTGAACGGCACGGCAACATGAAATCGCAGCGTAATAGAGCAAGTAGGGCTGGACAATGCGGACATTTTTTTTACGGCAATATTCAAACGTGGTCAACATCACCGACGCCGACAAAATCATTTTTACCGCGAGATAATTTCTGGTCACCCATTCGGAATGCAAGTCATCCGTCCAAGCTGTCGTCAGCCTGGCATATTTCCGCTTAATGCCCTGACAGTATTGCTGGCATTTTGCCTCGTCCCACTCGTCTGAAATCTGGGGAAAATCTATCCCCCAGTCGATGCCCGTATATTTGGAAAAATGTGAGTCCATTGATACTAATACCCCCAGGCTTCGTGGCGGACCGGCAGACGGTTAAGGGTGACACGATGGGATTGCCATTTGGGCAGGAACTGATTCATGAACGCGATGAATCGGGCGTTATGCGTGGGCTCAAGCAGGTGGACGAGCTCGTGAACCACAATGTATTCCAGGCACTCGCGGGGTTTCTTGGCCAAGTCCGTGTTCAAGCGAATGGTGCGGGCGCTCGGATTGCAGCTTCCCCACTTGGTTTTCATTCGTTGCACGAAAATCCGTTCCGCTTTGACTCCCAACTGCCGTTCCCATTTTGCGATCAAAGGCGGCGCGGCGGCCTTGACTTGTTCGCGATACCAAGATTCAAGTAGTTCCTGCTTCCTCGTTTGATCCCAGCCGGGCCTCACCCGGAAAATCATCCGGCGATGTTTCAACTCCACGGAACCGGTAGCATCGCCCTCGATGACCTGCATCAGATACCGCTCACCCCAAACGTAGTGACTTTCGCGGTTGAGATATTCACGGGGCGCTTCGCGCTCCTGTTCCAAAAGTTTTTGCTGCTGCTGCCGAATCCAACCCAGTTTGGCGATGGCAAAGACCCGGATTGTTTCAAGGCTCAAGCGGGATGGGGCCGCAATGCTCACCCGCCCCGTTGGCGGATGCACACTGAGATGGACGTTTTTGATGTCCTTCCGGACAACGTCCACGGCGATGTCACCCAATTGAACTTGCATGAGCATCAGTATTCTCCCTGGGCAAAAATGATCAGAAAAAGACGTTCAACCCATTCGGTATTTGGAACGACCTCATTAATGAGGCTCTTCACCACGCGCTCTTTGGCCCGCACTCCGCGCCAGCCATCCGGTCGCCGAGACCTGATCGCCCCGTCGATGCGCAGCGCCAAATCGAGCGCGGAACCGGGGATAACACCCAGATAAGCCGGTGGCGCGTCGGCAAACTTGTCTTTTGGCAGCGAAGCCAAATCCAGTTCGAGCTGGTTGTAGATGGCGCGCAGGCCTGGACTTTTCTTCAACGGCTCGGGGGTGTCATCCGCCGCGCCAGCCTGCACCTGCTTGGCGACTGCGGCCATTCGTTTTAGAAATTCCTCGTAATCAATGCGCTGCGCGCGGAGGTCGTCCAGAATCTCCTTCAGCAACGCCGACATCTTGTTGTAAAACGCGGGGTCGTTGAGGTGTTCCTTGATGATTTTGCTGCGGACATTGTTGGCGATGGTTTCTGCCACGGCGGTCTTGTTGCCCTTGATTCCCTCCGGAAGACTGCCGATGGCCTCAGCCATGCCGCTTTTTACAATCAGGTCAAGCAACCCGATGTTGTCGAAATCGGAAATCTTCCTCGGCTCTTTGGCCTCGATGTAAGTGTCAATCAGATGCCGCATGTCGGCCTCGTAGGCTTTGAGGTCAATGGTTTCGCCGCTGGCCTGACGGATTATCTCCCGCAACTTGAGGGAACGGTCGAGACGATGTTTGATCTGTGCGACCTGCGTTTCGGTATAACCCGCCGTCGCCAAATCGTCGGCGATGTTGGCATAGGCGCGCACCAGCGCGGCGGCGCACTTGTAAAGGCCGACGCGCTGGGGTTCGTGCGCCTTGAGGTCGTCGGTTATCTCCGTGTTTCCGCAGAAATAATGGATGTGTTCCAATTCGCCCTTCGGCGGCTGCACCGGTTCGCAGAGCAGGTCAATTGATTCCAGAGCTTGATCCAGGCGCTCCCGGCCCTTTTTCAGGCGGTCCTGCATCAACACTTCCGGGCTGGTGCCACCGGCGGTGTGGTCCAGTTCCGAGGTGTAAACCTGGAGAGCCCCGGTGCCCTTGTCGTTCACCAGCTTCTTAAAGAGGTCTTTGTAGTCAACGATGTAGCCAAAGGTTTTGTCCTCGCCATCGAGCCGGTTGGTGCGGCAGATGGCTTGGAACAAGCCGTGATCCTGCATGGATTTGTCGATGTAGAGATAGGTGCAGGTCGGCGCGTCGAAGCCGGTCAGCAGTTTGTCCACCACGATCAGCAGCTTCATGTTGGCCGGCTGAGTTTTGAACAGTGCTTTGGCGTCATCTTCGTAGCTCTCGGTTTTGGTCTTGCCGGGTTTCGGGACGACGTCCTTGAGCAGCGCCATGTAGGTGTTGTAGAGGAACTGTTTTTCGGTCTCGGTGTTGGCGCCGGTTTCCTCCAGCGTCACGTCCTGGGCCTGCGGATTATAGGATGTCACGACCGCACACTTGCCCTTGAGAACGGTCTTTTGGAACAGCTCGTAGTATTTGCAAGCCTCGTAAATGCTCGACGCCACCAGGATGGCGTTGCCGCGCTGGCTGCTGAGTCGCGGTTTCACGCCGAAATCAAAGACGACGTCCTCCACCACGCGCTCCATGCGCGATCGGGAACTGAGCACCTTCTGCATGGTGCCCCATTGCTCGCGCAACGCGGCCTTCTGCCAATCATTCAAGCCCTTGGTCTTGGCCTCAAACCAAGCGTCAATTTTCTCCGGTGATCCCAGACTCTGCTCGATGTCTCGCGCATCGTAAACCAAGTCCAACACCACGCCATCTTCTACGCCTTCGCCGAATTTGTAGGTGTGGATGTAGCTGCCAAAGATTTCCAGGCTGGTTTGCTTGTCCTGCTTGAGGAGCGGTGTGCCCGTGAACCCAATGAACACCGCACCCGGCAGCAGAGCCTTCATCGTCTTATGCAGTTTGCCGCTCTGTGTGCGGTGGCATTCGTCCACGAAAACGAAGAGTTCGCCGATAGCCGCACTGGGCTGGGACTTCAACTCAGCGATGAAGGCGTCGAAATCGTCCACACCCTTGCGGCCGAACTTGTGGACCAGCGAACAAAGGAGGCGCGGCTTGGCCTGGCATAACTGGGCCATGAGGTCGTGTCCGCTGCTGGTGCGATAAATGGTCTCGCCGCTATCCGCAAAGACTCGCTCGATCTGTTTGTCGAGTTCGTCCCGATCGGTAACGATCACCACGCGGGCGTTGGGATTGTTTTCCAAAATCCACTTGGCCAGCAGCACCATGACGATGCTTTTGCCGCTGCCCTG
>CAIMLG010000029.1 GCA_903842235.1 uncultured Verrucomicrobia subdivision 3 bacterium | reverse complement strand
CTTCTTGGCACTTGGGACATTTGAAGTGAATGGTGGTGCCGCTCAGTTCGTCGCCCTCCATACCATCCACTTCGCAACCACTAGCGCCGCCAGCACGCCGTTACAGACGCCGCCGAGCCAGATCAGGAGATAGAGAATGATCGGCGTCATTTCGCGGCCTCCGTGGGCTTGGTCTGCGCCGCTACGGTGGTGGTGGTGCCATCGTCATTATTTTGCTTGGACACGATATCCTTCGGCGGCAAGGTGTTGATGTTGGCGGTGGTGGTGGCGCGGGAGTGCCAGAAATCGAGGGCGAAGGTCAGGAGTGCCAGCAGACCCGACACGATCGCCGTCGCCTGGTTGCCAGCGGATTCACTGGCCACGCCGTGCGCCGCCAGAAAACCCGTCAACGCCTTCAACACCCAGGACGCCAAATACCGCGTCCAGAAACTCAGGATGAACGCCTTGGTTGTTTCGTAGTCCATTTTCAGGCTCCATGAAAAGAGTTTCCACGCCTTCCATGCGTCAAAACCCGGCGGCAGAGAGGGCCACGGAAATCCCGGCGCTCAATGCCGCCCGCAAAATCTGCTGGCCGAGTTGCTGCGCATCGTACGAATCATGCGCCATCTTGGCGAACAGGGGATCGAGCGCTACTTTTTCCGCAACCAGTTCATCGGCGGTCATGAGCGCGTGGATTTGGTCCAGGGCGGTGGGAGTGGTCAGGCCCACCATGCGGCTGTACAGGGCGGCCAGATCGGCGTTGGCGTTGTCCACCACCAGGCGCACGATGGCCGGGGCGTAGGCGCTGGCGATGGCTTGGAACGCGGGCGGAAGCGATTGGGATGCGGCGGCAATCTTCGCCTGAATTGAATCGGAGAGTGCGGCGGGGATGATGGGGTCGGGCATGCTCGCTCCTTACGGTTGCGTTTTTGTGGGAACTGGTGTGAAGTCCACGTAGTATTCGTTTCCCAGCGCGAACATACCCATCGCGGCCGCCGCTTTCGGCGAGAGCGTCATCTTGAATTCTCCGCCGGGGGTGTACGCGTAGAATTCACGATTTTCGGGGTTGCCGTCAGAGGTCACGGGAACCAATTCCACACTGATTGCACCCTGACCATAATCGGTCAAGCTCCGGCATTTCACTTTGGCACGAACAGATGAGACGGGCATAAAATTCCTTTCATGGTTGTGTGGTTGCGGGCCGACCATTGGCCCAATTACTGAAATTTGTCCACTGTGCGGCGTCGGATTTCACCCAGGTCTTCACGCCCGCCGGCACAGTCGCATCGGCTTGGATTGCCGCCGCGTAGGCGCGGGCATTGGCGGCTGTGGTGTCCAGCAGCGCGGCATCCTGGGGGCGTACGATGACACACCCGGCCAGCAGGAGGATTACCGCCGCCACAAAAATTTGCCGTTTCATGGGATGCTTCCTTTGGTGTTGGGGGTGAGGGTGATACACCCGACCGATGGTTTCCCAAAAGGTGAGCTTGGCGCGTCGGATATGTGAGCGTGCTTTCGGAGTCACCGCTGGGAAGTCGATGAACATGACCCTACTATACGCTTTTGCGGGGCGGGGTCAAGGGTGATTGCGGCCCCGGATGCGCAGCAAGAATTCGACATACTGCATTTCGTTCATGTGTTCGGGATTTTTAAAAAAATAATTGGTCGCGAGCCGGTTCAATCCCGTCACCACGAACCATTCAAAATCCGGAGCGCCGGAATAACGGACGGAAAAAAACGGCAAACATGCCCGTTCCGCCAGATTCAATACCGCCCGGTATCCGGGCTTGGAGCGGGTTTGCGGTGCCGCCCTTTGATGCTTATATTCAATTATCGCCATGACAATGCATTGATCGTATTCCACCACCAGAAAATCCAGATCGGCGATGGGACAATTGAAACCCCACTGGCGATGCCGCAAACTCAACTCCTCATCACGCCAGTGAGTGCGTTCCGGTGGTACGCTAAGCAACATCGGACACCACCTTTGACAATCGATTTTTTGTGGTTTGGATGGATTCGGCGTCCATGTCGATTCCAATAAATCTGCGATTCATCTTGACGGCTACAACTCCGGTTGTGCCGCCGCCGCAGAACGGATCGCAAATCAACTGCCCCGGGAGCGTCAGGCGTTTAATGATGTCGGTCATTCCCGATTCCGACTGGCCCCACTGGTGGTGATCTTTGTCATTGTCATTCACGTCACTCCGGCAT
>CAIMLG010000028.1 GCA_903842235.1 uncultured Verrucomicrobia subdivision 3 bacterium | reverse complement strand
GGGCCGGAAACTGCAGGAGGAACAGGCGCTGACGGTTTAATTCTGATTCAATATGAAACCCAATTCAAAACCCCCGCAGATTGTCCGGCTGAGCCAGATCATCTATTATTTATTGCTCGGCTGCCTGGGGCTGGGCCTGTTTAGGCTGATTTTGATAATGGGAACCGTGCGCGAATTAATGCTGCGGGATCATCCGGAGTTGGGAATGGATGTGAAATCGCAAATCATCGGCTGCGCGGCCCTAGGCTTGCGGCTGGTGGTGTATGGCTATCTGGCAAAGTTTTTCCACCGGCTCTGGCGCGGCCACCGCTTCGATGAGCTGACGGTGCGCAATCTGCGGCTGGCCGGGCTTTGGATGATCGCCATTGGGTTGGTGGTGATCGCGAACCGACTGCCATCGGTGGCCGAAAATTGGCGGCATTTTTTAAGCATTAACCTGGACGCGGTGATGGAGGGAGCGGCCTTGATCTGCGGGGCGTGGCTGCTCAAAGAGGCGCAGCAAATGCAGGAGGAACAGGATCTGACGGTATGAGGCAAAGAAACGCACGCAAAGGCGCAAAGGCGCAAAGGACCGGCCAACGAATCTTTGGCTGGCGGGGTGGCGCGCCCCGCCAGGTCGCGCTTTTGGTTTTTGTTGCCTTGGCGTCTTGGCGTCTTGGCGTGAACCCTTAGCCTATGCCCATCATCGTCAATCTCGACGTGGTCCTCGCCCAGCGCAAAATGCGCTTGAACGATCTGGCCGCCGCCGTGGATATCACGCCGCAGAATCTTTCCATCCTTAAAACGGGCAAGGCCAA
Source organism: uncultured Verrucomicrobia subdivision 3 bacterium (assembly GCA_903842235.1). Classification (GTDB taxonomy): domain Bacteria; phylum Verrucomicrobiota; class Verrucomicrobiia; order Limisphaerales; family UBA11358; genus UBA11358. The sequence continues at coordinate 49,589 of CAIMLG010000028.1, read as the reverse complement.
AGCCATCCGCTTCTCCACGCTGGAGGCCATCTGCGCCAAGTTGAATTGCCAGCCGGGGGAGATCCTGGAATTCCGCCCGGAAGCCAAACTGGAGCCACAGATGGGCACCGATGAAACACAAATACCCCCCCCCGCAGCCGGCGCCGATTGAAATTCCCATCTGTGTTTCATCTGTGAAAATCTGTGGCTGATGTTTTGCGGCTTTACTCATCGGCCAGCGCAGTTCATTTTTCCGGCGATGGTTTTTACCCGGAAGAATCTGGATTGGTGGTGCGTGCGCGGCATCCTGGTGCTGGTGCTGGCGATGCTGGTGTTTGCGCCGCTGGCCTTCGGGGCGGTGGATGCGTGGGCGTTTTTGGTGGTGCAGGGGTTGGCCGTGGGCGTGTTTGTCCTGTGGGCCGTGCGGCTCTGGGTGCATCCCAAGCCGCGCCTGCTCTGGCCGCCGCTGGCGTGGGCAATGCTGGCGTTTTTGCTCTATGCGGTGGCGCGCTATTTCACGGCGGATATTGAATACGTGGCGCGGCTGGAGACGATTCAAGTGGGGCTTTATTGCCTGGTGTTTTTCGCCGCCTTGAACAATCTGCGCGGTCAGGAGGAGATTACGGCGGTCAGTTTGACGCTGCTGTCGGTTGGCACGGTGGTGGCGTGCTATGCGGTGTGGCAGTTTCTGCATCATTCCAATCAGGTGTGGAACCAGCTTTCACCGTATGTGGGTCGGGCCTCGGGCACGTTTATTTCGCCGAACAATCTTTCGTGTTTTCTCGCGATCCTCCTGCCGCTGGCGCTGGCTTGGTTGCTGCTCGGCAAAGTGAGCATTCTCACGCGGATTCTGCTGGCTTATGCGGCGGTGGCGATGCTCGCCGGGCTGGCCATGACCTTTTCGCGCGGCGGCTGGCTGGCGGCGGTGGTGGGCATGTTGCTGGTGCTGGGAATTTTGCTGGGGCATCAGAATCATCGTTTGAAAGCGGTGCTGTTGCTGGTGGTGATGTTGGCCGGCGGCGGCTTGGCCATATCACAATATCTTTCCAAGACGGTCACCTTTATGCGGCGGGTCTCCGGACCGGAGCAAACCGTCGCGCTGGCGGTGGTGGAGGCGAGTTCGGCTTCCCGGCTGGCGATGTGGGGCGCCGCCGTGCAGATGTGGGAGGAACATTTCTGGTGGGGCGTTGGCCCGGGGCATTACGATTACCGCTTTCGCGAATACCGGCCGGAGATCATTCAGAGTCGGCCCGACCAGGCCCACAATGATTATTTGAACCTGCTGGCGGATTGGGGCGCGACGGGCGGGGTGATCGTGCTGGCCGGCCTCGGCATTTTTATGACTGGCCTGCGGCAAACCTGGCCGCATGTGCGCCGGGAGGAAAACACCTTTGGCAGCGGGCAAAGCAACCGGTTCGCCTTTTTTCTGGGCGCGACGGGCGGCTTGACGGCGCTGGCCGTGCATTCGGCCATGGATTTCAATTTACATATTCCGGCCAACGCGCTGATCGGCGCGACGCTGCTGGGGTTGGTGACCAGTAACCAGCGGTTTGCCACGGAGCGGCACTGGGTTCGCGCGCGCCTGCCGTTGAAGCTGGCGGCAACAGGTGTGCTTGGCCTCGCCGCCATTGGGTTGGGCGCGCAAGAATGGCGGCGCAGTCACGAAACGCTGTGGCTGGCGCGGGCGGAACAATATGATTATTTTTCACCGGCCCGAGCGGCGGCGTTGGAGCAAGCCTATGCGGCCGAGCCGGGGAATTTTCAGACCGCCTACGAGATTGGGGAATGTTTTCGCACGCAGAGCTTTACCGGTGGGGCGGACTACGCCCGGCTCGCCCGGCAGGCGATGGATTGGTATGCGCGGGCCATTCAGGTCAATCCGCACGATGGCTACAGCTATTTGCGGACGGGCATGTGCCTCGACTGGCTCGGCCGGCCAGCGGAAGCGGGAAAGTATTTCAGCGCGGCGGAAGCCCGTGATCCCAATGGCTATTACCTGGTAGCCAATATCGGCTGGCACCAGATTCAGGTCGGCGATTATGCCGCCGCCCGGCAATGGTTTCGGCGCTCCTTGAAATTGGAGTGGGAAAATAACAATACCGCCCGCAACTACCTGCAAATCTGCGAGGAGCGGCTGGCGGAACAAGCCGCGGGCCGCCCCCGTCTGCCCGCCGCGCTTTTTCAATGAAATGTCAATTGACAACGGATGAGACTGGCCGCTATATTCGAACCAGTCCTAAACGGTAGAATTTTTATGAAAAATCTTCAAAAAATGCTTGGCACGGCTTTATGCGGCGTCATCGTGGGCCTTGCCGTAGCCGCTTCCGCCCAGAATAACAAGCAAGCCTTCGCCACCGTGGTGCGAGTCGAGGGCATGGCTAGCTATTCGCTGGGGGATGGCAACTGGAAGCCGCTGGTCGCCGGCCTGCATTTGAACCCCGGTTCGCAAATCCGCACCGGCGAAAACGGCGTGGTGGACGTGGTTCTGGGCACGCACATTGACCTGCCGGAATCGCAATGGCTGCCCGAGGCCAAATGGCGGCCGAGCTACATTGCTTTTGCGCCGGATGCGGCGGTTCGCGGCATGGTTTCCTACAAACCGTCTGCGGAGCAAAATGCTATCCGCCTGACCCCCAACACCACGCTGGGCTTTGACAAACTCAACGTGATTGAAACGGGAGCGGATACGGTCAGCGACACGGAGTTGGATTTGAAGCAGGGAAAAATTTTTGCCAGCGTGAAAAAAATCACCGGGGCTTCCCAATACACGGTGAAAATCCCCAACGGGATTGCCGGTGTGCGTGGCACTTTGTTTAGCATCACGGCTGAAGGCGTGGTGGCGGTCTTTGAGAGTTTCGGCGGCGGTTTGGTGCTGGCCATCGCGCCCTTGAGCGGCGGCACTCCCATTCCGGTCTTGGTCACCCCCGGCAACGCCTACGACCCGGCCACCGGCCAGTTGACTCCCCTTTCCGCCGAAGCCAGTCAGTTGCTTTCCAACATCTTCACCGCCTTGCGGACGATCTATGTCCAGGTTGCCAACTTCGATTTTGACCGCACGCAATGCTGGGTGTCGCCGATTCATGGGGCTAAAGGGGGCGGTAATGGCCAGGGTGGCGGTAATGGCCAGGGATAAATCCACAAAACTGAATTTCTTTTTTCCAACCAGCCAGCGCAGCCTTGAGTTGCGCTGGTTTTTTGTTTAATCCATCGGCGTGAAATTCAAGCGGCCCAAACGTCTGCCCGTTCTTCTGGCGCTGGCTGTCTTGGCGCTGGTTGGCAGCCTTCGCGTCTGGAATCCCGATTTCCCCGATCGTCTGGAGCGCATGACCTGCGACTGGCGCGCCCGGATTGCCCAGAAGTTTCCCGCTCCGGTGGCGACCAATCTGGCCTTTGTCGCCATGGAGGAATCCAGCATCGCCACCGTCCAGAGTGGACGGCTGGGTTATCGCTATGGGCTTTACTGGCCGCGGCAGGTTTATGGGCGGTTGGTGGAGGAACTCTCTGCCCAAGGTGCCCGGGCCGTCGCCTTCGATGTTTTGTTCGGCGAACTTCGCCCCGATCATCCCCAGGTGCAGATGGCCGATGGCGGGTTGATGGAGTCCGACGATTTTTTTGCGCAGCAGATGAGGCTGGCCGGCAAGGTGCTGGTCGCCGCCACGCCGGACGTTTTCCCGCCGCCGCTTTTTGCCACGAATGCCCACGCTATCGGTGACATTACCACGGAAAAAGATTCTGATGGGGTGCTGCGCCGGGTGCGGGCTTTTCGCGATGTGCGCCGCTGGCATCCGCTGTTCCAGCAGCTGGCTGCCCATCCGGAACTGGGCGTGGACTTGGATCGGGCCAAACGGGTGGCCGGTAAAATCCGCTTGCCGCAGACCGGCACCACCAACGTCCTCGAAATTTCCGTGGACGCGGAAAATAATTTTTCGCCGGCGGATTTCGTTGGCGAAAAAAAATCCGCCGCCTGGCCGCCCAGGGCCCAAGCCTATGTGGACGAGCGGCTCTGGCACCTGGGCGTTGTTCTGGCCGCGCAAGAATTGCAGCTGGATCTGGCGCGCGCCGCCATTGATTTACCGCACGGCCGAATCGTATTGCGCGGCGCGAACGGCGTCGAACGCATCGTTCCTGTGGATCGTGGCGGCTATTTTTATGTGGACTGGCGGCTGACCCCGAACGATCCGCGCCTGCTGCGCGCCCCGCTGGAAAACCTCCTCGCGCAGGATCGCCAGCGGCTGCTTGGCCAGACCAGCGCCTTGCGCGATGATTTTCGCGGCCGGCTGGTCGTCGTCGGCTCCGCCGCCCAGGGTAACGACCTGACCGACCGCGGGGCGACGCCGTTGGAAAACGATACCCTGCTCGTCAGCAAACATTGGAATGTCGCCAGTTCGATTATCACGGGGCAATTCATCCACCGCGCCCCGCTGTCGCTGGAGTTGGCGCTGATCGTTTTTCTCGGCGCTCTCTCGGCGCTGCTCACCTGGCAATCGCGGTCGTTTGCGGCGGCGGGCGGTCTAATTCTGCTCGCCGCGGTTTATGCCGCCATGACGACGGTGGCGTTTGTGAAATTCCGGTTTTGGCTGCCGCTGGTCTATCCCGTGGCCGGCGCCATGCTGCTGGAATATGTGCTGCTGGCCGCCTATCGCGTCATGTTCGAGGAGGAGGAAAAACGCCGGGTGAAAGCCATTTTCTCCCGGCTGGTTTCCCCGGATGTCGTGAACGAACTGCTGGATGCCCGGCAGCTTTCGCTGGGCGGGACGCGGCGGGAGGTCACGCTGCTGTTTGCCGATATTCGGGGTTTCACCGCCATGACCGATGAGGTGCAGGAACAGATTTCCGAGTATGCCCGCACCCATCAGTTGGCTCCGGCGGTGGCGGATAAATGCTACGAGGAATCCGCCCAAGAGACGCTGGAAACGGTGAACTCCTACCTGGCTGCCGTGGCGGACGCGGTGAAAAATCACGGCGGCACGCTCGACAAATACATTGGCGACTGCGTGATGGCGTTCTGGAATGCGCCGGCCCCCAATGAAAAACACGCTTCGGCCGGTCTGACGGCGGCCATTGAGGCGCAGCGCGCTATTCAGAAACTTAACGAGGAGCGGTTGGCCCGGAATCCCGCCCGCGAAATTGACAACCGCGCCCGGTTGGCGGCCGGTCAGCCTCCGCGCCCGCTCCACCTTGCCTTGCACTTGGGCACGGGCATCAACACCGGTATCGTCACTGTCGGCTTGATGGGCTCGGAGCGGCACATTTTGAATTACACCGTTTTTGGGCGTGCGGTGAACCTGGCCAGCCGGCTGGAAGGGGTCTCCGGTAGCGGCCGGATCATTATCAGTGACACGACCTATAACCAGCTGCTGCGCCATGCCCCGCCGTTGGCCGCCACCTGCACCGAGCTGTTTCCCGTGACCGTCAAGGGCATCCGCAATGCCGTGCGGATTTACGAGGTGCCGTGGAAATAGTTTTTCTTTTTCCTTTTTTGTCTTAAGCTAAGACGTCGGCGCGACCGCCGGCAACACCCTGGAAATTCAAATCTATAATTAAAAATTGATGAAGCGCACGGCGATTTATCCCGGCAGTTTTGACCCGCTGACCAACGGTCATCTGGACGTGATTCAGCGGGCGGCCAAACTGTTTGATCGGGTGATCGTGGCGGTGGCGGTGAATGAGAGCAAGCATCCGCTCTTTACGCTGGCCGAACGGGTGGCGCTGGTGAAAACGGCCGTGGCGCATCTCCCGCAGGTCCAGACCGACTCGTTTGACGGTCTGTTGGTGGAATATGCGGCGGCGCAGAAAGCCGGGACCATTGTGCGTGGCTTGCGCGCTGTCTCCGATTTTGAATTTGAGTTTCAGCTCGCCCTGATGAACCGCAAACTGGATGAGCAGATCGAGACGATTTTCATGATGCCCAAGGACACCTACACGTTTTTGAGCTCGCGGATTGTCAAGGAAATCGCCCGGCTCGGCGGCGACGTGCGGGCTTTTGTGCCGCCCAACGTGCAGGTGGCGCTGAAGAAAAAGTTGCGGCCGTGATTTTATGCTGAGTATCAATCTGCGCCATTTGGAAGAAGCGGAACTCGCTCTCCGGGGGGAACTGCCGGTGGCGGAGCTGGATCTGGGCTTGGCGGACGAACTGATTCGGGTGGAAAAACCCTTGCGTTACGATTTGAAGGCCGAGTTGTTGCACGAGGCTGTGCTGGTGACCGGGTCGCTGGTCTTGCCGCTGGAATGTGAGTGCAGCCGCTGCCTCAAAAAGTTCCCCACCCGCCTCCATCTGAAGGACTGGGCGGTGCATCTCCCGCTGGCGGGCGAGGATAAGGTGTCCGTGGATAATGATTGCGTGGACTTGACTCCCTTCGTGCGGGAAGATATTCTGCTTAACTTTCCGCAGCATCCGTTGTGTAAAACGGAATGCGCGGGATTAACGAAACCGGAAAACGACCGCAAGGATGAAGTCGCTGAATCAGCGGCGGCAAACGTGTGGGTTGAACTGGATAAACTGAAATTGAAATAACCGAGAATTTATGGGCGTTCCAAAAAGAAAACCGTCAACGAGCCGGCAGCGTATGCGCCGGGCTTACAACAGTGTCCTCCAACTGCCGCAATTGGGCAAATGCCCGCAGTGCGACGCCCCGGCTATGCCGCATCGGGTTTGCCCGGCGTGTGGATTCTACAAAGGCCGCCAGATTCTTTCCGTCACGGCGGGCGCGTGAGGGTTTTTATTTTTGAGTTTTTATTTTTGAGTTGGGCGGGCCGCTAGCGGGTTCCTTGACTTGAAGCTAAAAATTAAAAGCTAAAAACTGATCATCATGCGCATTGCTGTGGATGTCATGGGCGGTGACCACGGTTGCGGTGTCCTCATCGCGGGCGTGAAGCGCGCCTTGGCGGAAGATGAAAAAATCACCAGCATCTTCCTGGTGGGCAATAAGGAAAAAATCCATGCCGCCTTGCCGGAAGGCGGCTTCCGGGATCATCGGATCAAGGTCGTTCATGCCGCCGAAGTCGTGGAGATGGAGGACGAGCCGGCTTTGGCCTTGCGGAAGAAAAAGGATTCCTCCATCAGCCGTGCGGCGGAACTGGTCAGCGAAGGCAAGGCGGATGCCCTGATTTCGGTCGGCAACACCGGCGGCATCTTCGCCGCCGGCACCTTCAAAATTGGTCGTATCCCCGGGGTGAAACGCGGCTGTATCGCCACGGTCATTCCCCGCCATGACAGCGAATTTGTGCTGCTCGATGCGGGCGCCAATATCGAGTGCAAGCCGTTCCACCTCGCGCAATTTGCCGTGATGGGCAATGTCTATTCCCGCGAAATTCTCAAGCGCAAGCATCCGCGCGTGGGCATCCTGAGCATCGGCACGGAGGATTCCAAGGGCAATGCCCTGACCCTGGAGGCCTTCAAGCTCTGCCAGCAGCTGAACCTGAACTTTATTGGCAATGTCGAGGGTCATGACTTGTTCAAAGATCACGTCGATGTTGTGGTCTGCGACGGTTTTGTGGGCAATGTGGTTTTGAAAACGGTTGAAAGTCTGGCCGTGGCCATGTTTTCGATGATCAAACGGGAACTCATGCATTCCACCCAGCGCAAACTGGGCGCCTATCTTGCCAAGGGCGCGTTTCAAGCCATCCGCCGCCGGATGGACCCGGAAGTTTATGGCGGCGCGCCGATGCTGGGATTCAACGGCGTGGTTTTTAAGGGGCATGCCTCCGCCCATGAGCGCGCGGTGGCCAGTGCCATTCGCGTGACCGTTAATGCCGTTCAAAACCAGATCAACCAGACCATTGCCTGCGATATCGCCGCCGCGAATGAGCTTCTCGCGGCCGCTGATGTTGCCGATGCCATATCTGCGAACTCATGAAAAATCCGCGCGCCAAACATAATTTTGTCGGTCGCACTTGCTCCATCACCGGCGTCGGTTCCTATGTGCCGGAGCGCATTTTAACCAACGCCGATCTCGAAAAAATGGTCGAGACGACGGACGAATGGATCACCACGCGCACCGGCATCAAGGAGCGCCACATTGCGGCCGCCAATGAATTCACCTCGGACCTCGCGGCCAAGGCTGCCCTCCGGGCGATGGAAATGGCGGGCGTCACCGCCGACCAGATTGACCTGATTATCGTTGCCAGCATCACGCCCGATATGCCGTTTCCCAACACGGCGTGTTTGGTGCAGCAGAAAATCGGCGCGCGCCGCGTCCCGGCTTTCGACCTTGAGGCCGCGTGCTCCGGGTTCATCTATGCGCTGGAAGTCGGTCAGAATTTCATCACCTCGCGCACCTATGAAACGGTGCTCGTGATCGGCGCGGAGAAGCTTTCGTCCATCACCAATTGGAAGGATCGCAATACCTGTGTGCTGTTCGGGGACGGCGCGGGGGCGGCGATTTTGCAGAATCGCCCCTTTTCCCATGGTCTGCTGACCACGGCTTTGGGGGCGGATGGCGGCAAGGCCAACTTGTTGTCCATGCCGGCGGGCGGTAGCGCGTGCCCGGCTTCGGCTGCCACCGTCGCGGATAATTTGCATTTCCTCCGCATGGATGGCAAGGAGACGTTCAAGAACGCCGTCCAGGCCATGTGCAGTGCGGCCAACGAGGTGCTGAGTCGCTGTGATATTGATATCACCAAGATTAAATGCGTCATTCCCCATCAGGCCAACCGGCGGATTGTGGACGCGGTCGGCGAGCGGTTGGGGGCCACGCCGGAACAGCTTTTTGTCAATCTCCACAAATACGGCAACACTTCCGCGGCGTCCGTGGCCATTGCGCTCGACGAGGCGGTGCATTCGGGAAAAATTCAGCGCGGCGATCTGATTCTCCTCGTCGCCTTTGGCGCCGGCCTCACTTGGGGCGCTGCGGTCATCGAGTGGTAAACTTCAATTTGACGTCGCCAACGGACGTGCTAGTGTAAAACATACTTATGAGCGCAAAACGCGTGTCCCATCTGGGTTCGATCGAAAGTTCCGTCAACGTCGCCAGCCGCGAGGCGGCGCTGGAGCTTTGCGCCGACAAGGTTTCGGTGCACAAAGGCGGGATTGAATTTCATAGTCCGGCCCCGTTTCGCGAGTGGGCGGAAATGACGGTCTCCCTCCAGTCGCCGCAGGGTGGGGGACGGATTTCCTGCCATGGCGTCGTGGTCAGTTGCTCCGGCAGCAAGCATTCTGGGTATCTCGTCTCCATGATTTTTACCAGTCTCACCAAACAAGCCCAAACCCGTTTGGAATTGCTGGCTCACGCTCGCCCGGGTCGTTGACCGCCTGCCGCTTCCGCCGGCTTGGGGTCGGGTCGTATCTTCTGGTTTACTTTCCGCCTGCCTGTCTTGTAAGTTAGGGTTGTCGTGCGTTGGAGCCATCTGACTTAATTTAATGTTTCCGCCAGCCCGTGGCTTTAATTGATTGGCAACCGTTGATGGCCCACCCTGGGTGTTGGTTGAGAATCCGATGCGCGGCCAATGCTTTTCAAGCCGGAATAGGCCTATGAATAACCATGAAAATGACGAATCGCCACATTTCGGCCGCGCGGTTTTTAATGCGCTGCCGCTGCCGGCTTTTATTGTGGATGATGACGTCCGGATTCTAGCTTACAACGCGGCGGCGGAGAAATTGCTGGGGGTGGCTCCCAAATCGTCGTTGCGGCGGCGGGGCGGCGAGGTGCTCCACTGTCTCTGTGCGGGCCCGCTCGGCTGTGGCCAAGCCAAGCCGTGCAAGAATTGCATCATCCGCAACAGCGTCAAAGATGCGATCAGCGGTCGCAACACCCGGCGGAAATTTTACGAATTATCCCTGCGCGGCAGCCGGGGCGTGACCCCCGTCAGCCTGCTGGTGACCGCGAATTTATTGCCAGAGAGCCAGCCGCCGCAAGTATTGCTCATCCTTGAAAATATGGCGGAAACCGCCCAACTCTACCGGCGGCATTGCCTCGGGTGAGTTCTTCCGCCCTTGGTGGGGCACCGGCTATTTCTTCGCTGCCAAAAATTGCACATGCCGCTCGATGCGGTTGCTTGCCTCGATGAGTTGCTCGTAGCTCGTCGCAAAGCAGGCGCGGCAGAAGCCGGAGCCGTTCGCCCCGAACGCCGTCCCGGGCACCATCGCCACCTTTTCCGCCTCCAACAGGCTGACGGCGAACTCTTTTTCGCTCAGGCCGGTGCCGGAAACATCGGGAAACGCATAGAACGAGCCGCGCGGTAGATGGCATTTCAGGCCGATTTCATTGAACCGGCGTACGATGAAGTCGCGGCGGCGATGATACTGGTCGCGCATGGCCTTCATGCCGTCCTCGCCGCGCACGAGCGCTTCGATGGCGGCTTCCTGGCTCAGGATGGCGGCGCACATCATGGAATATTGATGCACCTTCATCATCGCCTCGACCAGCGGGGCCGGGCCGCAGGCGTAGCCAATGCGCCAGCCGGTCATGGCAAACGCCTTGGAAAAACCGTGCAGGAAAATCACGCGTTCCTTCATTCCCGGTAGGCTGGCGATGCTGGTGTGCCCGCCTTCAAAGGTCAGCTCGGAATAAATTTCGTCGCTCAATACGAGCAGATCTTTTTCCACGGCAAACTTGGCGATGGCTTCAACCTGCGCGCGGTCGCAGGTGCCGCCGGTGGGATTGCACGGGAGATTCAGCACCAGCAATTTCGCACCCGGCTGCCACGCGGCGCGCAAGGCTTCGGCCGTCAGCGCAAAATGATCCTTCGCATACGTCGGCACCGGAATCGCCTCGCCGTGCACCAGCGTGATGCTGGGCGAATAGCTCACGTAGCAGGGCTGGTGAAACATCACCTTGTCGCCGGGGTTCACCAGCGCGCGAAAAGCCACGTCCAGCGCCTCGCTCACGCCCACCGTCACGAGAATTTCATCTTCGGGCCGGTAGCTGACGGCAAAATTCTTCTCGCAATACTTGCTGATGGCCCGGCGCAATTCGATCAGGCCCAGATTGGAGGTGTAATGCGTCTTGCCCTTTTCCAAGGCGTAGATGGCGGCCTCGCGGATGTGCCAGGGCGTGTCGAAATCCGGCTCGCCGATGCCGAGCGAGATCACGTCCTTCATCTTGGCGACGATCTCGAAAAAGTCGCGGATGCCGGATTTGGGCAGGTTGATGACGTGCTTGGCGATGTAACGGGTGGTGTCCATGGAAAAATTATAATCGGAAACAAATCCGAATTTCATAGCAACGAACTCAAACAGGCGAACAATATTCCTAAAATCAAGCCGCAGCCAATCGCAACACCAAACACAGGCACCGCTTGACTTTTGGCGCTAAAAACCAACAGCGCAACAAGCGCAATTGCAATAGCCGTCGAGATGCTGCCTGCCAATCCAGCGGGAATTGTTGCAGGCAAACTAGCACTACCAACTTTGACGATGGTGGTATTTCCATTTGCTGTTTTGTAAAGCAGGCGGCCAACAAATTGCGCCAGAATAAACCCAACCAACGCACCTGCAAAGAAAGCGCCAACTGATGCCAGCCAGCTTTTTTTGAGCAACCAAACAGTCGCTGAACCAACGATTGCGCCACTGACAACCGCAGCGGTCATCACGACTGCCGCCAGTTCAACAACTCTATCCCCGGGATTGAGATTTGGCGGTGGCATATTTCGTGTTTCCAAATTATTTCACGGCGTCACCTTGAGCCGGTCGGTCTCCTCGGGTTTGGTTTCGATGAGGAAGCCGTTTTTCTTGTAGGAACGCAGCATGAAATGCGTGGCGGTGGAGAGCACGCCTTCAATCTCAATGCTGGACAGTGAGAAATCCATAAAGCTCAGGCCAGTTCCGCGACGTTTTCGTCCTCGTATTTTTCGATGAGCACGCCGAGGACTTCCATCAGCGAGGCCAGCGGATGGTTTTCATTCTCGCCGACTTCATCCACCAGCCGATCCAGCAGCTTTACCAGCTCGCGGTATTCGCGCTCGCTGTGCGGCACGCGCAGCGTCGGCTCGACTTGCGGCCAGGCTGCGAAGGCTTGTTCAATTTGCGCGGTGGACATAATTAGCTCTCTTTCCAGTTGCCGAGGTCATACTCGGCGTGCGTCAGCACGGCCCGAATATACACCTTGCGGCGATTATAGTGAAGGGCGGCAATCAGGCGAGCCTTGTTGCCGCCGATGTTAAAAACCGTCAGCCCGCCCACTTGGTCGGTGTGCGGAAACAAACGCCGAAGCTCGGCGAAGTTCGCCGGGTTGTTTTGCTCCAATGCGCGATACCAATGCCCTAGTCCGCTGGTCGCCGTCGGATGCTTGGCGGCAAACTCATTCAACCGTTTGCGCGTGATGACGTGCATAACTCACGGCGTCACCTTGAGTCGGTCGGTCTCCTCGGGCTTGGTTTCGATGAGGAAGCCGTTTTCCTTGTAGGACCGCAGCATGAAATGCGTGGCCGTGGAGAGCACGCCTTCCAGCGTGGAGAGCTTTTCCGAGACGAAGGCCGCCACGCGCTGCAGGCTCGCGCCGTTCACGAACACCAGCAAATCGTAGCCGCCGGACATGAGGTAGCACGATTCCACCTCGTCGAACCGGCCGATGCGTTCGGCCAGCCGGTTGAAGCCGCCGCCGCGTTCGGGCGTGATGCGCACTTCGATGACGGCGCGGACCACGCCGGAATCTTCATGGGCGAGGTTCAGCACCGGGCGGAACCCCAGCAGCACGCGCTGGGTCTTCAGCTCGGCGAGCTGCTGGTTCACGTCGGCCTCGGACACGTTGAGCAGCTGCGCCATCTGCTGGGTGTCCAGGCTGCCGCCTTCGAGCAAAAGTTTGATAATCGGCTTCATTGTGGCGAAAGTTTCGCAAAACCCGGCGGCAAATCCAATCTAAAGTCGCCCCGGCGCAGGCGGCGTGGCTGCGGCCCTCAAGGCAGCGGCACGAGCAGGCTCTGGATTTTGCGCAGATCCTCCAGGTCGCCGCCCGTGGCCTGCTGATTGTAAGTGCCGGGTTTCGGCGCCTTCCAATGAAAATGCTCGCAGTGGCCATCGGCAAACGAAAAGTTGGCGCCCTGAGCATGCCGGTCGGAAACCAGGTTGGCCCACCGGTCGCCATTGGCATCCGCACTCCGCAGCAGCCAGAACATGCCGTCGTCCAGCGTGGCGGCCGATTCATCCAAAAAGACAAAAATAGTTCCCGGCGAACGTAATTGCCCGTATTTCGTAACCGTGCTGGGCGATGTGCCATTGCCGTTCAGGTAGCATTGCATGGCATAGCTCCAGTTTCGCGTCTGGCTGCCCCCGCCGACAATGGTGGCCATATCCGAGGCGCAATGATACACGGCGGTATTGTTGACGTAGGAATACAGCGTGCCGTTGCGGATGTAGTTCAGGTCCGTGTCCACTTGGGCATTGCCGATGATCCAGCTGTTGGTGGCGCTGCGGGCCGTGGTGGGGCCGGAGCTGATCTGCGTGTTCAGCGGCAGGGCATCGCCATTATCGTTCAGATACATGTGCCAGGCCAGTTGCAGTTGGCGCTGGTTGCTGGTGCAGGCGATTTGCCGGCCTTTCTCCTTCGCCCGCGCCAGCGCCGGCAACAGCATCGCGGCCAGAATGGCGATGATGGCGATCACCACGAGCAGTTCAATCAAGGTGAAGCCCCGGGGCCGGTGGGGGGAATGAGTTTGCATGCTAACTGCCAGACGAAACCGCGCGCGGCGAAGTTTCAAGTGGTTCATTTTTTACCCGGCTTTCGTGCCGGTTTGGTTTGTCTTGGGGGCGCGGAGTTGAAATAATTTCCCGATGTCCGCCCGCTCGAAAGACCTGACCGCGCAAGCCCGTTCGCTCTGTGAGCAACAGCGCTGGGGCGACGTGCTGGCTTTGACCGGGGCGTGGCGCGCGGAAAAGGCGGCGGCGGCGCCGTGGTTTTACCAGGGCGTGGCGCAGGCGGCGCTGGGGCGCTGGGCCGAGGCGGAAACGAGTTATCGCCGGGCGCTGAAGCTGGATGCCGCCGATTTCAAAACGTGGAACAACCTCGCCAGCCTGCTGTTCGGCGCTTTGAATCGGCCCGCGGAAGCCGTGCAATGTCTGTCGCAGGCGCTCAAGGCCGACCCGCAGAATGCGCTCGGCTGGGCGAATCTCGCCAGCTTGAATGGCCAGCTCGGCCGCCATGCGCCGGCGCTGGAATGTGCGGAGCGGGCGCTGGCTCTCAATCCGCAGATGGTCGAGGCGCAGTTGCATCGTGCCCGGGCGGCGCAGGCGCTGGGCAAGCCGGACATCCTGCGCGCCGCCAGCGAGGCGCTCGCCCAAATGCCGCTGGCGCAGTTTCAGCGGGCGCGCTGAACAGCCCAAAACTTCCCCTCGCTTGCCCGGGGCGGGTTTGCTAGGCTCGGCGCTCGATTTTTTGCCATGAGTAACAGCACCTCGATTCCTTCCGGCGCGGAAATCCGCAAGTCGTTCCTCGACTTTTTCAAGTCGAAGCAACACACCATTGTCCCGTCGTCCTCGCTGATGCCGGACAGCCCGAATCTGCTGTTCACCAATGCCGGCATGAACCAGTTCGTGCCCATCTTCCTCGGCCAGACCCGGTGCCCCTACATGCCCGGCCGCGCGGCCGATACCCAGAAATGCATCCGTGCCGGCGGCAAGCACAACGACCTCGATGACGTCGGCCTCGACACCTATCACCACACGTTTTTTGAGATGCTCGGCAACTGGTCCTTCGGCGATTATTTCAAAAAAGAAGCCACCGAATGGGCCTGGGAACTCGTCGTTGGCATCTGGAAATTCCCCCCGCAGCGGCTTTACGCCACGGTTTACTCGCCGGACAAATCCAAGAACGACCCCAGCGACTTCGATCAGGAAGCGTGGAACTTCTGGGCCGAGAAATTTCGCAGCGTGGGTCTCGATCCCGCCGTCCATATCGTCAGCGGCAACAAGAAGGACAATTTCTGGATGATGGGCGAAACCGGCCCGTGCGGCCCGTGCTCGGAATTGCACGTGGACCTCACGCCCGCCGGCGACACCAAAGGCCGTTTGGTGAACCAAGGCGACGCCCGCTGCATCGAGATCTGGAATCTCGTTTTCATCCAATTCAACGCCAACCCCGACGGCACGTTCTCGCCCCTCCCGGCCAAGCACGTGGACACCGGCATGGGGTTTGAGCGCGCCGCCAGCATCATCCAAGGCACGAAGAATTTTACCGACTTCGCTCACGCCAAGATTTCCAATTACGAGACCGACATTTTCCGCCCCATTTTTGACGCCATTGAAAAGTTCAGCGGCCGGAAATATGGTTCCACGCTCCCGAAAGCGGGCAGCACCGGCGAAACCGAGCAGGAAAAGGCCGACGTGGCGTTCCGCGTTATTGCCGACCACATTCGGACGCTGAGTTTTGCCATTGCCGATGGCATTCAGCCCGGCAATAACGACCGCAATTACGTTTTGCGCCGCATCCTGCGCCGCGCCGTCCGTTACGGCCGCACGCTGGGCTTCAAGGAACCGTTCTTCTACAAGCTCGTGGACGTGGTGGCCGACAACTTCGGCGACATCTTCCCCGAAATCCGCTCCCAGAAAAAGATTGTGCAGGAAACTATTCAGCGTGAGGAAGAGGCGTTTAACAAGACGTTGGACCGGGGGATTGAGTTGTTTGAAGAAGAAGCGGCAAAGTTGCAGGGTGGAACGGGCTGCCAGCCCGTTCCGGCGGGCAACTTGCCGACCGCTTCGGCTCCCCAAATCACGGGCGACTTCGCCTTCAAGCTCTACGATACCTACGGCTTCCCGCTCGACCTCACCGAGCTGATGGCGCGCGAACGCGGTTTGACCGTGGACCAGGAAGGCTTTGAGAAGTTGATGGAAGAACAGCGCGCCCGCGCCCGTGCCGCGCAGAAGAAGGAAGTCATTTCCCTCTCCCAAATCGAGACCACCACGCCCACGACCTTCGTCGGCTACGAGGACATGGCGGTCCAGGCCAAAGTCCTTGAAGTCGTCTCCTTGAAGAACAAGACGGCCGTAATCCTCGACACCAGCGCCTGCTACGCCGAAATGGGCGGCCAGGTGGGCGACACCGGCGAGTTGCTGGTAGCCGCGAATGTGAATTCGCGGACTTCCGCGCTTTCACCAGCGCGGCTACGCATCACGAACACGCAGAAATCCGGCAACACCTTCCTGCACTTAGTCGAGGGTGAAGAGGCGCCAGCCATCGGCGATGAAGTGGTTGTCCGGGTGGACAAGTCCCGCCGCGATGCCATCCAGCGGCATCACACCGTCACGCACTTGCTTCACTGGGCCTTGCACGAGGTCGCCAGCCGGGAGGCCGCGCAGAAAGGTTCCTTCGTCGGGCCCGACAAGTTGACCTTCGATTTCAACAGCGCGCCGCTCACGCCCGCGCAGGTTGCCGACATCGAGAAGCTCGTCAACGAGCGCATTCTGGAAAACGCTGGCGTCTCGTGGACCGAAGTCGCGCATGCCGACGTGAAGCACCGCAAAGATGTGATGCAATTCTTCGGCGACAAATACGGCGACACCGTCCGCGTGGTGCAGATTGGTGGCCGTGCGCAAGCACTGGACGGCTATTCCATGGAACTGTGCGGCGGCACGCACACGCGCGCCACCGGCGAGATCGGTCTGTTTCGCATCGTCGGCGAAAGCGCCATTGCCGCCGGCGTCCGGCGCATCGAAGCCGTCGCCGGGCTGGCAGCCTATGGCGTGGCCAACGAGCAGTTGCAGCTCATCAAGACCATTGCGGCCAAGATCAACTCGCCCGTGCATGAGCTGGAAAAGAAGATCGAAGCCTTGTTCGCGCACCAGAAGGAATTGGAGAAGTTGCTCAAGGTCGCCCAGCAACGCGAAGCCTCGAACGCCGCGAGTGAATTGCTGGAACGCGTGCAAGCCATCAACGGCACCCCCGCCATCATCCACAACGTCGGCGGCGTGGACGGGGATTTTCTCCAGACCGTCGCCGACTCGCTCAAGGGCCGCTTCGCGGGTGTCATCGTGCTCGGCGGCGCGGCGCATGGCGCCGTGGCCCTCATCGCGGCGGTTTCGCCGGAATACACCGCGAAATTCCAAGCGGGCAAGCTTATTCAGGCCATCGCGCCGATCGTCGGCGGCAAAGGCGGCGGCAAGCCAGACAACGCGCGCGGCGGTGGCAAGGACGCCACCCAGCTCGACGAGGCGCTGGCCAAGGCCAAAAGCCTGCTCGGCTAAACCGCCGGGGTGGCCCCCGCGGAAAAGTATTTTCAAATGAGCAAATCCGCGTAACCTAGCGGCACCAATTTATGAGCAACATTCCTTCCGATTTGAAATACGCCAAGTCCCACGAATGGGTGCGCGTCAGCGGCGCCACCGCCACCGTGGGCATCACCGACCACGCGCAGCATGAGCTGACGGACATCGTCTTCGTGGAGCTGCCCGCCGTGGGCCGCCAGGTGAAGGTGGGCGAAGCCTGCGCCGTGGTGGAATCCGTCAAAACCGCCAGCGACATCTATTCGCCCGTCAGCGGCGAGATCCTCGAGGTGAACCCCGCCGTGGTGGAGAATCCCGCCCTGGTGAACACCGACCCCCACGCCGCCGGCTGGTTTTACAAGGTCAAGCTGGCCAACCCGGCGGACCTGAACGCCCTCCTCACCCCGGCCGATTACGCGAAGCAGATCGGCGGGTAAACTTTTTTGCAAACGACAGAGCGCGGATGGCGAACGCCGTCCGCGCGGTTTTGTTTTTAGTCAGTTGTTTTTCGCAAGCGACCGGAGTTCTGGCTTATGGGCAGCCAAATACTTTGCCCGGATTTCTTCGAGCGAGGGGCTAGCGTGGTAAAAAGCGCTATCTAATTCACCCAATTTAGTGGCCAAGCCCTCTTTGACGAGTAATGGCTTGTAGCGCGCAAAGCGATCGCTTGGCCCCTGCATCGTATGCATGATAGGCAGTTGTGGTTTGATTAAGTCCCAGGCCGTAGCAAAGATTTCCCTCTGGCGCGTAGCTCCCATCTCGTCAAAGCCAGCCAGCGCTTCAGCGTAATAGCCTTCACTTTCCATGTTCCAAAAATATTGGGCAAAACCACCATTCTCGACTTCGCATTGCACGATCCAAGTAGCCCAAGCAACTCTGGCGGCTTTGGGGAGCTTTTGGAGTGAGACAAGGCGTTCGGTTTCATTGGTGCCCCCGATTGCGTCGTGGATTCGCGACATGACGGTTTCGACTTCATTCTCGGCTGGGGGCGTCTTGTTTGATTGGTTTCGCCTTGGCAACAGTAGCCCCAGCAAAGGGATAATTATCAGTATCGCAATCATCCAAGATTTCATGACGCGAACCGTATTTTCCTTGCTTCCGTAAGTCGAGCCAAATTCACTCCGTTTACGCTCCGCTTGCCGCCAATTTCCAAAGTAGGTCAAAAGCCCTTATATTTCGCAGTTTGAAGGTGACCAGAAGGTAACTAGAAGGTGAAAATGCCCCTTTACAGTTAGCTTCTGATATACCCTTCCAGTTATCGCCAAAAAAACGCCTCTGGCGGTTTTTTAACCGCGCAGCGGTTACGCTTCGCGTTCAATCTGCGATTGAATCTCTTTCCTGAATCTGGTTCCTGAATCTAGTTTGCTGCTCATCTGTGCGCCCCCGCTCGGCTCATCCAAATCCCCCGCCCCCTGCTCATTTGTGAACCATCCCTGCTCATCTGTGAAACGCGGTTTTCAGAACGGGGGTTCGTTGTCATCCGTCTCCGCCATGCCAAGATTAGGCAGCGGCGGAATTATCGGCTGAGGCGTGGCCGTCAATTCAGGCATGGCCGCGCACGTTGGGCGGATTGGCGTTGGGCGTGGCGAACCACAGACCACCTTGCCGTCAATGACATTGGTGCGCAGATAAGTTTTTGCCGTGTGTCCCGCGTGGCAATCTCGTCGTTCAATATGCCCCGCCACTAGGAGATTATTTAGGGAACGGCGCGCGGTGATACTTGTCACGCCGCACAGCCTGGCAATTGTGCCATTACTGACCCAAGTGCAAGGGTTTTGCCCCAGATGATTTTTGAGGACGATATACACGACGACATCCAGCGGTTTTAGTCGGTTCTTGGCGACATCGTTAATCAGGACGTTCGGGACTTGCTGGAAAAACTGCGGCTTCAGTTCCGTTTCGGGGGTGCGTATTCCGCACGGCTCAGGCGTGGTATCCAGCGACAAACTTGATTCAGGTGCATTATTGCTCATGCTTTCACCTTGCCAAGACCTTGGAAAACGGCCAAGCAAACAAAGTGACAATATTTTCACGCGCTCCACTTGACAAAAACCAAGTTTCACTAAATTAGTGACCGCCGTGCTGGCGCAGCAATTCCGCCACGTCTTTGTTTTCATGCAACACGGCCAAGCGCAAAGGTGTCTGACCTTGGCTGTTTATGGCGTTGACATCAGCCTTGTTCGCCAACAGAAAATCCACGAAATTCTTCTGCCCCGTTTTTGCTGCCGCATGTAAAGGCGTCCAACCAAAGTTGTTTGTGGCATTAACCGCCGCATTGTTGGATATAAGTAATTTTGCAATATCTACGTGTCCTTTCACGGCGGCAAAGTGCAATGCGGTTGCACCAGTTTTTTCACGGGCGTCAATTTCTGCTTTGTTGGAAATCAGTAATTCCGCCACGTCCTTGTGGTCATAAAGCACCGCCTCGTGCAAAGGAGTCCCGCCAATATTCAACCGAGCATTGACATCAGCATGGTGAAGCAACAGAAATTCCGCCACGTCCTTGTGCCCATAGGTTGCTGCGATATGCAATGGGGTCATCCCCTCTTTTGATTTAGCGTTTACGTCGGCATTGCTCGCCACGAGCAAACCCACAACGCCTATGAACCCTTTGACTGCCGCGAATTGCAAAGGTGTCATACCGTTGACCTCTTTGGCATCAATCGCAGCCTTGTTGGCGAGAAGAAATTCCGCCACATCTTTGCGCCCGTTATTTGCCGCCCAATGTAGCGGCGTCATTCCGTTTGTGCCTTGGGCATCCACTAGCGCTTTGTTGGCAAGCAAGAGTTCTGCAATGTTTTTGCGGCCTTCAGCAGCAGCAAAATGCAAGAGGGTATTGCCTTCGCTATCTCTACTAGAAACCAATTCAGCATTGCTTTTGAGTAGCGATTTGACCAAATCAACGTCACCACTTCTGACCGCACGTATTGCTTCAGAGATTGTCCCCTGTTTCTTGCCGCAGGCGGAAAAGCTAAACAGCGTGAGTGCCAAAAGCAGAATGGAGGAGCGGTGGACAAATGGACTTTGATTGAGGCGGTTCAAGATGAGGAGCGCTTTCATGTTTTCCTAGTATGGAAGAAAAACTTTACCATTCCAACCCCCCAGCGCGGTTTTAGCTCAATCTCAGGCTGAATCGGCAGCCGTATAAATCATGATTTGTGACTGTGCCACTATTTGTGCCAGTAATCAAAATCGTCAGGCGCTTCAATTAAGGCGGCCTAAAGTGCTATTTTGCTCAATGTTTGCAACACCTAGTGCGTTTTCATCTAATCCGCAAGAATCCGCATGAGACCCCGAAAGAACTAATCCTAAGTCTGGCGGTCGCTATTGCCAAACATCTGCTGGCTATGCGCCCCGTCCAGCGCCGTGGACGCGGCATGTTTGTAGATCCGTGAATCCTAATCAGTTTTTAGCCCCCCGGGGGCGATCGCTGCCGCTCCTACGGGGCTGAAATACATTTGGGTCGGGGAGCTACAGCGATTTCGCCCCTGACGGGGCTGGGAAGCTTCCCCACCAAATACGAGGCCCGTATCACAGCGCGGAATCCGTTGATTTGTCACCGCGCCTGAGTTTTTGGGCATTTCGGCAGTTTCCTTCGCCGGGATTTGGTGTAAGCTGCGGGCCAGTAAATGACGACGACTGTATCCAATCCCCGCCCGCGCCTGCCGGAATGGCTGCGCATCAAGCTGCCCACGACGGATAGTTTCGCGCAAACCCGCAATCTCCTGGGCGAACTCAAGCTGCACACGGTGTGCGAGAGCGCCAAGTGCCCGAACCATTGGGAATGCTGGGAAAAGGGCACGGCCACGTTCATGATCGCCGGGGACCGCTGCACGCGGGCTTGCGCTTTTTGCGCGGTGGCCACGGCCAAGCCGCTGCCGCTGGAGGCGGATGAGCCGCTGCGGGTGGCGGAGGCCACGCGGCGGATGAAGCTGCGCCATGTGGTCATCACCGCCGTGGCGCGGGATGATGTGCCGGATGGCGGGGCGGAGCATTTCCGCCAGACGATCGAGGCGGTGCGGGCGCTGAATCCGCGCACGGTGATCGAGGTGTTGGTGCCGGATTTTCAGGAGCGCGCGGCGGCCATCGACACGGTGCTGGCGGCGAACCCGAACATTTTCAATCACAACCTGGAAACGGTCCGCCGGCTGACGCCGGAAATCCGCCATCGCGCCACGTATGACCGGTCGCTGAGCGTGCTGCGCCAGGCGAAGGAGATTCAAAATTCAAAATTCAAAATTCAAAAGTTTTACACCAAGTCCGGCCTGATGCTGGGCTTGGGCGAGGCGGCGGACGAGGTGCTGGCGGCGATGCGGGACTTGCGCGCGGCGGGTTGCGATATTCTCACGCTCGGCCAGTATTTGCAGCCGTCGGTCAAGCTGCTGGCGGTGACGGAGTTTATTTCCCCGGCGAAATTTGCGGCCTATCAGCAGCAGGCGGAGGCGCTGGGCTTTATCCACGTGGCGAGCGGGCCGATGGTGCGCAGCTCGTATCACGCGGACGAGTTTAAGGCGGCGGCATAAGGTGGGGGACGCCCCGGTGCATCAGCACCCACACCAGGATGGCGAAGCAGATGAGGGCGACGCCAAAGCCGGCCACGGTGATGAGCGTCCGCAGTTTCCTGGCCTGCGCGGCGACGTGGGCGGTCTGATCTTTCTCGGCCTGCATGAAGCCGGCGAATTGATTTTCCAGGGCGGAGGTGATGGCGGCTTCGTTTTTTAATTCCAGCGTGAGCCAGCGGCCTTCGAGGGTTTTCCATTCGTCCGGCAGCCGTTCCAAAATTTCGGTATTCGGCGGCTGAAAGCCCCAGTGCGGCCAGAAGGGCGACGTTTCCTGCGTCCAGAGGCGGAAGACGCCGTGATTGGCGGCGAGCTTCTGGATGCGTTCCCAGAAGAGTTCGCGCGCGGCGTCGGCCACGGCATAATCGGGGTAATCCTCGGAGTGCAGCCGGGCATGCTGGCGCACGATCTGCACGCCCAGCGCCCCGGCGAACTGGCCGTGCGCTTCGACCACTTGAAATTCGGTGAGGCGGGCTTCGAGCTCGTCCGCCGGCAGTCCGGCGGTGGTCCATAATGACCGGAGCGCGGGCAGGTCGTCCACGGTGGCGCGGCGGATGCGGAGCGGGTTCACGGCGGTAGTTTGGCGGGAACCGGGCGGGGGGAGAAGAAATAATTGCATTTGGCGGTGCCTGTGCCATGGTGGCAGCCCAATGATGAACCTCCCCAAGCAGCTTCTGGACGCCTTGCAGTGGCGCTATGCCACGAAAATTTTTGACGCCACCAAAACCATCGCCCCCGAGGTGTGGAGCACGCTGGAGAAAACGCTGGTGCTCACGCCCACGAGCTTCGGCTTGCAGCCGTATCAATTTCTGATCGTGCAGGACGCCCCCAAGCGGGCCGCGCTGCTGCCGCAGTCGTGGGGGCAGAAGCAGGTGGTGGATTGCTCGCATTATGTGGTGTTCACGGCGCGGACGGAGATGCAGGCAGCGGACGTGACGAAGCTGATTGCGCGCATCACCTCGGTGCGCGGCGTGCCGGCGGAATCGCTGAATTTTTACCGCGACTTGATGCTGGGCGACGTGGTGAATGGCGCGCGCAGCAAGGTGGCCCACGAATGGGCGGCGCGACAGTGCTACATCGCCTTGGGCAATCTGATGACCGCCGCCGCGTTCCTCGGTGTGGATGCGTGCCCGATGGAGGGGCTCGTGCCGGCGGAATATGATCGGATTCTCGGGCTGGCGGGGAGCGGTTACCAAACCGTCGTGGCCTGCGCGCTGGGTTACCGGTCGGCGAACGATAAATACGCGGCGCTCGCCAAGGTGCGCTACGAGGCCAAAGACCTCGTGCGGGTGATCTGATCCCCAAAACGACGGGAAACGATAAAGTGGCCGGGCCGGGAACTGTTGGCAGCGGCTCGGGGTGGGGAATTCGTGCGTTGCGAAATCCGTTCCCGCATGATAATTTGACGCACTAATAATGTTAGACGACGATTCCAATTCCAAAGACAAGGGGCCCAAGAAGCCGGCGGGCAACGGTTTTAACCGCAACCAGACGTTCACGCTGCTGATGTGGACCGCCATCATTGCGGCGACCGTGGGCTTGTTCATGATGAAAAGCCGGTATAACGCGACGCCGGCGAATGAGCTGGAGCAGTCCGTTTTCTTGGGAAAGTTTGATTCCAACCAGATCACTACCGCCACCATCGTCTTCAATCAGCAAAGCCTGCCGCTGACGGAAATCAATGGCAAGTATCTGAGTCTCGACAAGGATGGCAAGTTGACCAAGGAGGAAGTCCCGTTTGTCGTCCACAACGCCTGGTTGACTCAGGAAATGATTAATTCCCTGTGTCGGTCCAGCAAGATTCACATTGCGGCCCCGAGTTCGGTCTTCCGGGATGTGCTGGTGGGCATTTTGCCGTTTGTCATCCTGGGCGTGCTGTTTTGGTTTTTCTTCATCCGCCAGATCAAGATGGCCGGCAAGGGCGCTTTGAGCTTTGGCAAGAGCAAGGCCCGGATGCTCGCCAAAGACCGGAACAAAACCACCTTTAAGGATGTGGCGGGCGTGGATGAGGCCATCGAAGAAGTGTCCGAGCTCGTCGAGTTCCTGAAAGACCCGAAAAAGTTTCAGCGGCTCGGCGGGCGCATTCCGAAAGGTGTTTTGATGGTCGGCGCCCCCGGCACCGGCAAAACCCTCCTGGCCAAGGCCATCGCGGGCGAGGCGGATGCGGCGTTTTTCAGCATCAGCGGCTCGGATTTTGTGGAGATGTTCGTCGGCGTCGGCGCCAGCCGCGTGCGCGATATGTTTGAGCAGGCGCGCAAGAGCACGCCGTGCCTGATTTTTATTGATGAAATTGACGCCGTCGGCCGTTCGCGCGGTCACGGCATGGGTGGCGGGAACGACGAGCGTGAGCAGACGTTGAACGCCTTGCTGGTCGAGATGGATGGTTTTGATACGCAGGAAGGCATCATCATCATTGCCGCCACCAACCGGCCCGATGTGCTGGACCCCGCGCTGTTGCGGCCCGGCCGCTTTGACCGGCAGGTGACCGTGAATCTCCCGGATGTGCGGGGGCGCGAGGCCATTTTGAAGGTTCACGCCAAAAACGTGAAGATCGCGCCCAATGTGGATTTGTCCGTCATCGCCCGTGGCACCCCGGGTTATTCCGGCGCGGAGCTGGCGAATCTGCTGAACGAGGCCGCCTTGCTCGCCGCGCGCACCGGCAAAAAAGCCGTGGACATGAAGGAGCTGGAGGAGGCCCGCGACAAAGTCCGCTGGGGTCGCGAACGCCGCAGCATGGCGATGAGCGACGAGGAGAAGCGCGGCACCGCCTGGCACGAAGCCGGCCACGCGCTCGTCAATGTGCTGCTTAAGCACACGCATCCGCTGCACAAGGTCACCATCATCCCGCGCGGGCGGGCGCTGGGCGCGACCATGTCCTTGCCCAAGGACGACGTGTTGAACATGCGCAAAAAGCAGGCCATCGACACGATTATCATGACGATGGCCGGGCGCATTGCGGAAGAATATGTCACCGACGATATTTCCAGCGGCGCGGCCAGCGATATTCAGCAGGCCACCCAGCTGGCCAAGGCCATGGTCATGCACTGGGGCATGAGCGACAAGCTCGGCAACGTCCTCTACGGCGAGGCGCAGGAATATATTTTCCTCGGCCGCGACATGATGCGCTCCAAGGATTACAGCGAGGCCACCGCCCAGGATATTGACGCCGAAGTAAAGCGGATTGTGAACGGCGCGTTTCAGACGGCCAAGGAGATGATTGCCGCCCACCGCGATAAGCTGGAAATGATCGCCAATGCGCTCTTGGAATATGAAACCCTCGATGGTGTGCAGGTCACGGAAATCGTGAAAAGCGGAACGTTCACGCCCCCGGCCAAGCCGCCGGTGGATGCCGGGCCGATGCTGGGCGCCCCGGCCGGAACGCCCTTGCCGGAAACGCCTCTCAAGCCGGTGCCGCCGAAGTTGCCCGGACTGGGAACGCCGGCCCCCGCCCCGGCGGGCTGAATGAAGTGAGTTGTATTCGGCGGCGGTTCCCCCCGCCGTCGCTTTGTTTTAGGAAGCTTTTTCGAGGTTCTTCAAGTCTTCCGCCAGAAACTGGGTCACATCCTTGAAGCGGGCGGTGTTCTCCGCGCTCATCGCCATCAGGGTTTGATGCGCTTCCAGGCTGGTCCGGGCGATCTGCTCGTGCGTCGGATGGATGGATTCCGGCGTGGCCGTTTGCACGTCGTCCGGCAGGATCAGCGGCCCGGTCATGCTTTTGAAGAGATGGGCGGCGCCCAGATTTTCCAGCAGTTCGCTGACGCGCTCGTCGTCGCCGGTGCCGTGGCCTCCTATGCCCACGAGGCGGGCAACCACGAACTGCTCGTCCGCGTGGACACGCACCTGACGTTGCTCCTGGGCGGACGCGGGCAGGACTCGCTCAGCAAGTGCAAAGACATTCACGCCGCCGCCACCGCGAATCTGGCGGTGCTGGGGGATTCGGGCGTGACGCAAGCCCGGCTGGATGCGTTGCAGGAATTGCTGACCGACTATGAGGCATTGCTGCCGCAACCGCGCGTGGACATCAGCTCCACCAAGGGCGTGGGGCAGGCGCTGGACGCCGCGCTGGATCGGATCGAGGGCATTCTAAACAACGGCCTGGACCGGCTGATGTTGCAATTCGAAGACAGCGCCCCGGATTTCTACCGCGCTTACACCAACGCACGGATCATCATTGACCGCCCCGGCGGGCATGGCAATGGCGACAGCCCCACGCCGCCGCCGACCACGCCGGTGAAATAAAAATAAACCTTGTCAAATTTCAGCGGCGGGTTTAGAAGCCATGCCGCCAGAAGAAAAACGAAACAGACAAACGACTAAATACATAATTTGCGGCTTCGGCTGCTGTCCACCTCTCGAAACTGGTAATTTCACTGCAAGGACACTGCTAGAAGCACGCCCACAACTGGGCGTGCTGAAAGCGTTCCTTGCAAGGCATACCAGTGCCTGAGGTGGAGCGTGAGTAATCACGCCCTCTTGGTTGAGGGAGCAGATGGGACGCGAAGACAGGGAAAATGAAATCAATCAGAAACATCTTTATCGGGCTGGGCATACTTACCGTGGTGATTGGGCTTCATGCGCAAATGGCGGTTCAATCGTTTCAGGACATTGAACCGGTTGGCGACATGCAACCCACGGCCCCGGATTCCGTGGTGCAAATTGCCGCCGAAGCGCAGGGGCTGACGCTGATAGCCCGCGCTGATTTGCCGCGTAGCGGCACTTATTGGGTGGTGCTGGCCACGGGCGCAGCGGTGCCGCTGCCGTGTGTGCCCAATGATGCCAGCTTGCCCGTGTATGGCATCAATGAACGCACCTTTCTGGTGGACGGCACCGGTGGCCAAGTGGCGGTAAACCGGCTCCAGACTCGCAATCGCAACGCCAGCACGCTGGTCTATTCGGCCTTGGAAACCCAAGCCAGCGCGGTGGTGAATTTGATTGCGCAGGTGCAGGAGGTGGAACTGAACCGGGAATTGAATGCACTGTTCAGCATTGAGGAGGAAACGCCGAGTAATGATTCCCCGATGATGATGGTGGATCCGAATGGCCTGTGGCTGGAGATTACACACGTGGCCAACGGGTTTTCCTTTGGGAATCTGCACAACGGCACAAATCAGGTGTATCAGATCTTAGGCAGCACCAATTTGCTTGATCCGAACTGGAGCATCGAAGGGCTGGTGTGTCCGACGGATACGAACTGCCAACCCTTTACGGTGGCGAATCAAAACCGGGACATTTTATTTTTACGAGTGCGGGACTGGACGGGCGTGGATGAGGACGCCGATGGTTTGGCGGATTGGTGGGAGTGGTATTATTTCGGAATGTTCGCCCTGTCGGCCACGGACACGGATGCGGCTAGCGTTTTGCTGGGCGAAGATTTTACCAACAGCGCGGTGCCGACGGTGTTTCAGTTTTCTAGCGTGACGGTCACGAACCAATATGTCAGTTCAAGCCCGGCACCGGTGACATTGAATGTTGCGGGCTATCCGTATTATATCGCGGTGCTGGTGGACGACACGAATTTCGCGAACGCGGTTTGGCAGGATTACAATGGTTCAACCGTGGCCGTGAATCTCGGTTCGACGGAAGGCTGGCATGAGGTATGGATTGGTTTGCGCGGTCATGCGGATGCTCCCAGTGCCGCCGCTTGGCAATGGAAACGGTTGAAACTGGACACCACGCCGCCGCAACTAGTGATCACTGGTCCGACGAATGACACCGTGGATGTGCCGGTAATTCAGATAACCGGATTTAGTCCGGAAGCCTTAGCCAGCCTCCGCTGTGTTTTCACCAATGATTTGGGCGTGGTGACGGAAGTGGAGGCGGGGATTTCGGACCAGCATTACGATGTCAACACCCGGGAATTTACGACCAACGATTTTGAATGTCTGGATGTGCCGCTGACCAATGGCGTGAATCTGCTTACCCTGCAAGCTACGGATCTGGCGGGCAACGTGACCACCGCCAATTTTAGTTACACCGTGAATTATTCCGAAAAGACCAATCCCGTGGTGCAGTTGATCCAGCCGCAGGACGGAATGCGCCTGGCCGGCAATAGTTTTACGCTGTGCGGGCAGGTGGATGATCCGACCGTGATGGTCACTGCGACGATCACCGTCACGAATGGCACGACTAACACCGTGAGCGGGTTGGTGGAACGTAGCGGGCGGTTCTGGCTGGAGAACCTGCCGTTGAACAGCGGCACGAATGTTCTGTCCATAACCGTGAGCAACGTGGTGGGTTTGACCACGGTCACGAATTTAAATCTGGTGCAAAGCGACCAACCGCTAACGATCAATGCAGTGTCCGACGCGTCCCAATTGTGGCAGCCGACGGTGGACTTGAGCGGCACGCTGGCCGTGGGCGACGATGTCATATGGGTGAATGGGGTAATGGGGACGAACTATGGCGATGGGACGTGGAGCGCAACCAATGTGCCGGTGTCGGCGGGCGGGGTGGCGAGTTTCCAAGTCACGGCTTATCCGGCCAACGAGGCCCCGGCGGCCGATTTGAGTGGTGGGGGCACGAATCCGCTGACGCCCAACGCGCTCAATGTTGGCGCGGACCCCGACAAGCCGGCTTACCTGTATGTGGTGAGTTATACCAACTGTCTGGAGCAAACAGTGTGTTCGGCCTACACCAATTATTACGATAATGGCTCCGTCCAAGATTGGGGGCATTTTACAGAAACCGTGCATGACGAACTAAATTGGCAGTTTGGGCGCGGCGGCTTTCGGGATTATTACGATGACAGAGTGGGGGCATATCAGGACACCCCCTATAGCCAGCACAGCCCCTATCATGTTGTCTGGCCAGCCACGGGTAATGGGGTGGCCAGCGGCTATTGGGATGGCGACAATCAGGATGGCAAGCCGGTGGCACCGCCGGTGCCGCCGTGGGAGGCGGGCACGCTGAAGTATGTCGATAGCCAGGTGAGGGCGGGCATAAATTATCGGAAAGACTACGGTTATACGGCGCAGACCAAGATTCATCTGCGGACCGGGGGCAAAGGCAAATCCGGACGACAAAATTTATTCCGGCTCGGGGCTTCAGCGACGAGCAAGCATTACGAATTGGTCGGGAATCCAGTCACGGCCATCTACGAAATTCCGGAACCGGTGCTGCCACAAAACATCCGGATCGATGGCAAGCCATTGGGCAGTGATGGCAACCAGTGGCGAATTTATGCGGACAATCGCGATATTGACGTGACGCCGCGCGTCTTGGACAAGGACTATTATACCTTCACCAACAGCCAGCAGAAATATTTATCCTATTTTGATGTTTATGTATTAGAAGGCAATCCGGGTGGTTTTTCGCCGATTGGTGAATACGATGAGGGGCATGCGTGGTGGGCGCTGAGAACTGAAGCCCCACAAGAAGCTCTTAATTATTTGAGTTTGACGAACCAGTGGTATCTTGCGCAAAGAAAATATGGCTACTACCCAACAACTTTCACCCTGCCGGGATGTCTTTGGTGTCCGGGGCAGTTGCAGGTTCCTGAACCCCATGAAGAATACACAGTTAAAAGATCTTTTTATATTGGGTTTAATCAACTAATTAATGCAATTGAATTCACTCGGGGGCTTCGCTCTAACCCAGGAACTTATGTGGCACCAGGTCATAACTGCGTTCAGGCCGTTAGAGAAGCGGCAGTCGCGGCAGGAGGGGGCCAAGCCCAGGTGTCTATATGGCCGCAATATTTTGGGATGATGATTGAGTTGATGTATCCCAATGAAAACATGACCTATCCGCATCTATTTTTGCCTTAATCCAAATATGAAAAACAAAGCTATTACCTTCATGGTTGGCGTGCTGTTTTTAGGGGCCTGTTTGTGGTTTTTATGGACAGTGCAGCGGCATACGATGATTCCACGCAGCATCAAGCTGACTGACTGCACTAATAGCACGTTGGAGTTTTCGTTACGTCTTCCCATGGGGCGCGCTTACAATTTTGTTTTAGCTACGCCAAATGCTGCAATGGCATTAAAGACACCCTATTTATTCGCAGGTAAAATCCGTATTTTTGAAACGACAAATCTGTTGGCTGATTTTCCAATTGGCTCAGAAACGACCCAGCAATGTAACTGGTTGGAGGGTAATGGCATCGCATACAGTCTTATTCTGACGAGCAGTCAAAATACCAACAGCCCAATATTAAGCCGTTTGATTTGCGGAAAAAAAGATTATCAGATCAAAATCGAATTTAGCCAACCGCCGCCACATTTATCATCGCTTTGGTTGTGCTGGGTGCAGGCATATAAAGACAGATGAAGACCCATCCAATGAAACTATTCAAAAAATGGTTTTACCCGGCTGTCTTTGTTTCTTCTGTGATTTTAATCGCATGGTTTTTCTATACTTACGCTAGCTATACTAGCGTTCTGCGCAGCATGCAATTAACCACTTGCACCAACGATGTCTTAAAGTTTCACCTACAGGTTCCCAAGGGACGAAACTTTGCCCTAGTGCTTGGCACCCCGGAAGTGCAAAAACTTGGGGCCGCTTCCTCAAATGCTTTTTCGGGCCATGTTCAGATTCTGAATGGATCATCCCCAATCGCCAGTTTCCTTATCGATTCTAAATTGGCACAAGCCTGCAATTGGCTACAAGGAGGGGAAACCCCGTATGGACTGGTTTTAACTGGCTCATCAAACACCAATTGTCCAAATTTGAGCGCGTTGATTCAGCCTCAAAAAGATTATGATATTGAGATTGTTTTTGACCATGCCCCTGCGGTGACAGCATCGCTTTGGTTGTGCTGGGTGCAGGCTTATAAAGACCGGGAAAAAAACAAGTAACAAGCGCATACGCCCTAGAATCGAAACTTCCTAGGAAGCCTTTTCGAGATTCTTCAAGTCTTCGGCCAGAAACTGCGTCACGTCTTTGAAGCGGGCGGCATTTTCTGCGCTCATCGCCATCAGGGTTTGATGCGCTTCCAGGCTGGTCCGGGCGATCTGCTCGTGGGTCGGATGGATGGATTCCGGCGTGGCGGTCTGCACGTCGTCCGGCAGGATCAACGGTCCGGTCATGCTTTTGAAGAGATGGGCGGCGCCCAGGTTTTCCAGCAATTCGCTGACGCGCGGGGTGGCGTTGTGCAGTTCAATGCCGCGTTCAGTGGGCGCGCCTTGGGGATTTAATTTCATTCCAAAGCCCGCGAGCACGCCGAGAAAGGTGCTATCCATGAGCACGCATTCGCTCAGATCAATGATGAAATGCGCGTAGCCCTTTTGCGTCAGCTCGTTTAAGAGCGTCTTGAAATCGGGGCTGGAGGCGAAGTTCGCCCGCCCGGCGATTTTGATGCACGCAAAATTTTTTCCGACCAGCACGGACAATAAATTGGGGGTGGCCATTTGTTTCGTTTCTTAAAATTTAAGCGGTGGGCGTCACAATTTGCACTAGCGCCTGCTGTAACACCAGCGTTTCATCCAACCCGCTGGACACCAGCCGCTGGTTGCAGCGCAGGAGCCCGTCCATGGCGCTGACCAGTTCCGCCGAGGTGTATTTTTTGACCTGCGGCAGGGCTTTGTAAAGCACATAAGGATTGAGGGCCAGCGGATTGAACTTTCGATCCGCCGGCAGTTGGTCCGCCGGCACGCGTTCCAGTTGCGCTTTGAATTGGTTGTAATCGCGGGTGTCCTTCACCCACCCCTCCCGCATCATCTCCTTCAGTAGCAGGAGGGCGCGGACTTTGCTGATCAGCCCGTAAAGCAAGCCGATTTCCGACTTGGCCTTGTCGAACTTCGCCTCCCAAAGCTCTTCATCCAGCCGCTTGAGCAGGCGCGGCAGATCCCGGTCGCCCAGCGCATCGCCCAGCGCAAAGGCCCGTGCGGTTTTGTTCCGGGCACAAAGGGTGGTCACGTCGGCCAGCTCGATTTTCCGGCGCTCCCCGGCGAAGACGCAGAGCTTTTCCACCTCGTTTTCCAGTTGCCGCGCGTTGAGCCCGGCCCGGTTGACCAATTCCGCCAGCGCCTCTGGTGAAATTTCCTTCTGCCGCTGGTGCACGGCCTTGCTCGCCGCCTGTTCCGCGCGGTCGGCCCAGTCCTTGTCGTCCTGCGACCAGGCCGAAAAGGCCTCCACCGTCCCGAGCTTGTCGAGGGCTTTGTAAAAAACCTTGCGCTTGTCCACCTTGCCCGCACTGATGAGGAGCCGGACGTTCTGCCAGGAAAATTTCTTCAGCTCCTCCGCCAATTCCGCCAGGGCTTCGGTCACGGCGGCGGAGGCAGCGGTGCGTTCCTCGCCGAGAAAATTGCAGTCGCGCAGCCAGACCGCTTTGCCCCCGCCGAAAAAGGGCAGGGTGTGCAGCGCTTCGCGGAGTTTGCCGAGGACGGTGAGCGCCTCGCCGCTGTTGCCGACGCCAGCTTCGATGGTTTCATGATCCATGCCGCCCAGTTCGGCCGACCATTGCTGGAACACCTGCCGGGCGCGGTGCTTCACGGCAAAATCATCGTCGCCGCAGATCAGCGCGAGCGGGGTGGGGGAGGTGGCCGCCATTTCAGTCCGCCTCGGATTCGCTGCCGGACTCGTTCATTTTTTCGAGCACTTCGGTCATGTCTTCGACCTGCTCAAAGAGCGGGGCGGAGACAAAGATGGGTTTCTTCTGGGCGGCGGCCAGCGCCAGGCAATCGCTGGGCCGCGCATCCACCTCGACAATTTTCCGGGCCAGCTCGTTTTGCTGCTGGAGGATGATGCGGGCAAAGTAGGTGGAATTTTTTAGGTCGGTGATGATGACGCGTTCGACGTTGATGCCAAACCCTTGAAAGATGCGGTTGATCAGATCGTGGGTCAGCGGCCGCTCCTTCGGGGTGTCGCGGAGAAACATGCCGATCACGGCGCCCATCTGCGGTTCAACGTTGATGACAAAAACCTTTTCGTCGTTGCCAACGAACAGGGCGCAGCCGCTGTTCGCCGGTAATATGCCCCGAATTTGAACCGGCACCACGTCGTTCTTCATGTCGCAAATTTAAGCCAGCCCGCCTGAAAAACAAGTCTGCGCTGCCAGATTGATGGCCCGCCCGTTTTCGGCTGGCGGTTGAGGCCGCTTGGGCTATCGTCAGGGCGTGACGGTAATCTTCCGCCGGTTTTGGCTCTGGTTCTTGCTGGCCGCCGCCGCCGCCGGGCCGCTGCCGTCGCAGGTCTATGTCTGGCAGCGGGCCTGGACGCCGCCGGTGCAGGCGGCGGTGGCGGAACACGCCAGCCATTTTACTGAAATCGCTGTGTTGGCGGCGGAAGTGACTTGGAAAAATCCGGTCCCCCAGGTGACGCGGGTGGCGGTGAATTATCCGGCGTTGGTTGCCGCAGCGGGCCGGGTCGGTCTGGCGTTGCGCGTCGGGCCCTTTAACGGCGAATTATCCCAGGAACCGGCGCTGGTGCATTTTCTCGCCGGGTTGGCCGGATCGCTGGTGGCCGAGGCCAGGACGAATCACCTTGAGCCGGTTGAATTGCAGATTGATTTCGATTGTCCCACTTCCAAGCTGGCCGACTACCGCCGCTGGCTGGCGGTGGTGCAGCGGCAGGTGGCGCCCCTGCCGGTGACAATCACCGCGCTGCCCAGTTGGCTGTCGTCGCCGGCCTTTCCCCCGTTGGCGGCGACCGCGCCGAATTATGTTCTGCAAGTCCACTCCTTGGCCATACCGGCCAGCCTCACGGCCCCGTTCACGCTTTGCGACCCGGCGGCGGCGCGGCGCGCGGTGACGCGGGCGGGGGAAATCGGGGTGCCCTTCCGCGTGGCGCTGCCGACGTATGGCTACCGCATGAAATTCAACGCGGCCGGGGATTTTATCGGCCTGGCCGCCGAAGCCACCTCCGTTGGCGGGCCGGGGCGCGAAGTGCGGGCTGATCCGCTCGTCTTGGCCGCGCTCGTTCAAGGCTGGAATACCAATCGGCCGGCGTCCTTGGGCGGCGTCATCTGGTATCGCCTGCCGGTGGCGGTGGATAACTTGAACTGGCGCTGGCCGACGCTGGCTTCCATCATGGCCGGGCGGGTGCCGGAGCTGAAATTTCATGCCGGGGCGCGCCAAACGGAGGCCGGGTTGGTCGAAATCAGCCTGGTCAACGATGGCGAACTCGACTTGGCGGCGCCGTTGGCCGTGACGGTGCATTGGCCGGCCGGCCGGCTCGTGGCGGGCGACGCCTTGGGCGGCTTTGAACTAACGGAACCGGAAGGTTCCAGCGCGAGATTTAAAAACCTACAAACCGCTTTCCGGCTGCCGGCGGGCGAAAAATGCCCGGTCGGCTGGCTGCGGTTTGAGCAAGAAATGGAAGTGCAACTTGAAGTCAAAACTTTTTAGCGCCCGCGCCCTGCTGGCCGCCGGGATGGGGTGGTTGGTCCTCCCGGCGTTTGCCTGCGGACCCTTTTTTCCCAACAACCTGCTGGATGCCGGGGACGCGGGCATTCTGCAGCCGCCCATTGCCAGCTTTGAGCGAGAACTGGAGCGGATGCAGTTGCCCGCGCCGAAAAATCGCGCCGTCCCGCTGGCGGCGGGGCAACGGTATTACGACCAAGCCACCGCCGCGGAGCACACGGATCTGGCCGCCGCGCTCCAGCGGGAAAAAGTTTCTCCGGCGCAGGCGACGGCGATTCTGCAAACCCATCTGGCCGAGCGCATGAAGCTGAACGCTTTTCTCCAGCGGCAAGCCGAATGGGAATATTCCGATGCCCGCAGTGATGATGGAAATGGAGCGCTGCGGTCGGCTTCCAATCTTCCGCCGGTTTTTCCCGAGGTGGCCGTGACGCCGGGCTTGCCCCGGGAATTTGCCGATTATTTTGCCGGGGCCATTGCCTGGCAAAGCGAGCGCAAGGAGCAGGCCGCCGAAGCTTGGGAGCGGGTGCTGGCCCGGCCGGCGGGGGAGCGGCATTACAAGGCCATTGGGGCCGCGTTCATGCTGGGCAAATATCATTCCGCCGCCACGAACGACAGCGACGAACGGCGGGCGGCGGTCCAATATTTTCAACAGGTTCGCGTGCTGGCGAAAAACGGCTTTGCCGATTCCTCCGGCCTCGCCGTGGCCAGTTTGGGAGCGGAAGCCCGGATCTGGCTTCGGCACCATGAGTTTGAACGCGCGCTGGAGCTTTACCTCGACCAATATGCCGCCGGTGATGGCAGTGCGCTGAACTCCCTGCGCTTCGCGGCGGCCGCCACCCTGGGGGAAACGGGCGCGGGGCCGGATCAACTGGCGGCGCTGGCCAAGAATTCCCGCGTTCGCCGGCTGCTCACCGCCTATCTCATTTCGCGTCACCCGTATTTGGACCGGAGTCGAAGCCTTGACGGACCGGATGCCCAGAGTTTTTTTGACCGCACGGATCGCTGGCTGGCGGCCGTGGAGTTGGCCGGGGTGAAGGATGTGGAATCCGCCGAGCTATTTGCGCTCGCGGCCTATCAGGCCAGTGATATGGCCACCGCGCAGCGCTGGGTTAATCGCAGTGGCCCTCGCCCCGTGGCCCGGTGGCTGCAGGCGAAATTGTTCCTGCGTGCCGGTAAGCCGGCCGAAGCGGCCGCGTTGCTGGCGAAAGTGTGCCGCGTATTCCCGCAAGAACTTCCGGGCACCAATACTATTTCCCGTCAGCTGGCCCAAAGTTTGTTTGTCGAAATCGATTCCGTCTATGGCGAGGCCATCGCCGTGGGTCGTCAGGCGCTCGGCGAGTTGGGCGTGCTGCATCTGGCGCGCCGCGAATATACGGAGGCGCTCGACGCTTTGTTGCGCTCGGGATATTGGCTTGATGCCGCGTATGTCGCCGAACGAGTGCTGACGGTGGATGAGTTAAAGACTTACGTTGACCGCTCCTGGCCCGCCTGGGTGGCGGATAAATCCAGACCCAGCCTGGGATCGGAAAATCGCTATGAAAGATCGCCGCGCAATCCGCAGGATCAAATTCGGTATCTGCTGGCGCGGCGACTGGCGCGGGCTGGTCGCTATGCCGACGCGGATCCGTATTTCCCGGCCGGCGTGCGGGCGAATCTGGCGGCCTTTGCCGCCGCTTTGAGCGCCGGCCGGGATGAAAATCTGACTCGTGATTGGCGTGCGGAAAATCTGCTGGCGGCCGCCTGGCGAGCGCGGACGAACGGGATGGAGCTGTTCGGCACGGAGCTGGCGCCGGACGGGGCGATTTATGACGGCACCTTCAGTTGCGATTTTGGCTGGCTGGCGCGCGCCACCAATCTGACGGACACTGCGATCAATCGGGCCGGGCCGGAGGAAATCGCGCGCGCCGTGGCGCACGGCCCGGAACCAGAGGTGCGCTTTCATTACCGGTATCAGGCCGCCGCGCTGGCTGGGGAGGCGGCGCAGCTGATGCCGGATAATTCCGAGGCGACCGCCCGCGTGCTCTGCACGGCAGGCACCTGGCTGAAAATCATGGATCCGCAGGCGGCGGACAAGTTCTACAAAGCGCTCGTTCGGCGCTGCGGCAAAACGGCGCTGGGCCGGGAGGCGGACCAGAAACGCTGGTTTCCCGAATTGGCAGCCGACGAGTTGCCCGCGCCATGATTTCCTTCTGGCGGAGCACTGAAACTGAATGGCGATTGTTGGCGAACTCCTTATGAAAAATACATTCCTCTTACTCCTCTGGTGCGTCGGCACCAGCGGGCTGTTCGGCGCGGATGCGATTTCAGTAACGCATCCGACCGGGGCGGACACGCTGGCCCGCCTCGCTGTGCCCGGTGTCAAAACGAATGCGTCGGATGGCTGGCTGATGGCGTATTTCCGCCAGCGCTATGATTCGCGCGTGGAAATTGATGCCGCCGGAAAGATTCATAATGTGCCGCTGCCGAATCCCATGCGCGCCGAACAGTTGCATCTGGCCCTTTCCTCGGACGGCCGGCATTGGACTCCGCTCAACCAGAATCAACCCGTGTGGCAGCAGTGGCTGCGGGATCCGTTTTTGGCCAAGGATCGCGCTGGCCTCTGGCATCTGCTGGCGACGGGCGGCGGGCGGCGGCCTGGGGAAACCAACCGGGGCCCCACCTGTCTCTATGCCGTTTCGCGCGATTTGGTGCATTGGGAGCCGGCGCAATCCTTGACGCTCATGGCGGACGTGCGGGACCAGGCTGGCCGGCCCGCCCGGAATATCTGGGCACCGGAATGGTTTTATGATCGTAAGAGCGGCGATTACATCCTGCTTTGGTCTTCCTCGTTTGAGGATGCGGGGTGGAAGCGCAGTCAGATTTGGTGGACGCAGACTCGGGATTGGAAAACCTTCGCCCCGGCCCAAGTGCTCTTTGCCCCACCGTATTCGGCCATCGACGGCACCTTGCTGGAGCACAACGGCACGTATTATCTCTTTCACAAGGAAGAGGAATTTGGCGCTGCCACCGGTGAACGCCGGGCCATCCGCGTGGCCACCGCCAAACAAGTGCAGGGGCCGTATGAACTGGTGAATGGCCCGTTAAATCAAGGTCAAATTGTCCCCACCATTACCGAGGGCCCCAGCGTTATTCCCGATCCCTCCGGAACGGGCTGGCTGTTGCTGTATGATTATTGCATGAGCGATGCCTATGGCGCTTCCCGCTCGCCGGACTTGCGGCAGTGGACCGTGGAAAAAGACGTCGCGTTCCCGCCCGATGCCCGCCACGGCGCCTTTGTTCGGCTGACCGCGCAGGAGGCCAGGCGTTTGCAGGAACAATTTGGCGGAGAAAAATGACCAGTTAATCCCCGCCCGGGTGAATCCGCTTCATGCTGTCGGATAATTCAGCCACGGCCCCAGCCATTTCTCGGCTTCGGCGGCGGTCATGCCTTTGCGCTGGGCCAAATCTTCAATCTGGTCTTTGCCGAGCTTGCCGACGGCAAAATACTTGGCTTCCGGGTGGGCGAAATAGAGTCCGCTCACGCTGCTGCCGGGATCCATGGCAAAGCTTTCGGTCAGTTTGATGCCGGCGTGCAGTTCCACTTGCAGCAGTTCCCACAGCGAGCCTTTCTCCGTATGGTCAGGGCAGGCCGGATAGCCAGCGGCCGGACGAATGCCGCGATATTCTTCGTTGATGAGCTGCTCAGTCGTGAAATTCTCGCTACGACCATAACCAAGTTCCACGCGGACTTCCTTGTGAAGCCATTCGGCATAAGCTTCAGCTAAACGATCTGCCAGAGCTTCGGCCATGATGGCGTTGTAGTCGTCGTGATCGTTTTTATACTTCTTTACCAATTCGTCGAGGCCGAAGCCGGTGCTGACCGCGAAAGCCCCGATGTAATCGGGCCTGCCTTTTGGTGCAATAAAGTCGGCCAGTGACCAGTTCGGTGAACCATCGGTCTTCTCCATCTGCTGGCGCAGCATGTGGAAGGTAGTTAAAACCTGAGAACGGGTTTCATCCGTGTAGAGTTCGACACTGTCGCCGACACGGTTGGCCGGGAAGATCCCATACACGCCGCGCACCTTGATCAGCTTCTTGCTGACCATTTCCTCGAGCAGTTTCTGGGCGGCGGCAAAAAGCTTGGTGGCTTCTTCACCGTATTTTTCGTGCTTGAGAATGCTGGGATAACGTCCCCGTAATTCCCAAGTATGGAAGAATGGCGACCAGTCAATCAGGGGAACAAGCAACTCCAATCCGGGTTCAGAGCTGGCAACCCCGGTGAACTCCGGCTGGGGCAAATCGTCATACTTCAGCTTCGGCGCATTGGCCCGCGCTTGTGCCAGCGACAGCAGTTTTACCGCCGAGCCCGCGTGGTGGGCGCGGAGTTTCTCGTAATCTTCGCGGAGCTGCTTCACAAACGACGGCTTGCCGTCCTTGCTCAACAAGCTGCTAACCACCGGCACGGCGCGCGAGGCATCGAGCACATGCACGACGGGCTCGCTGTAATGCTGCGCGACTTTCACTGCGGTATGGGCGCGGCTCGTGGTCGCCCCGCCGATGAGCAGCGGGATCTTGAAGCCTTGGCGTTCCATCTCGCGGGCGACATGAACCATCTCGTCCAGCGACGGCGTGATCAGTCCGCTCAGGCCAATGATGTCGGCGTTCTCCTGCTTGGCGCGTTCCAGAATCTTTTCGCACGGCACCATGACGCCCATGTCAATGACTTCGTAGTTATTACAGGCCAGCACCACGCCCACGATGTTCTTGCCAATGTCATGCACGTCACCCTTCACCGTGGCGAGAATGATCTTGCCCTGCGCCTTCACCACTTCGCCGCGTGCGACCATGGCCGCTTTCTCGGCTTCCATGAACGGCGTGAGATACGCCACGGATTTTTTCATCACGCGCGCCGATTTCACCACCTGCGGTAAAAACATTTTGCCCGCGCCAAACAGATCGCCCACCACGCTCATGCCCGCCATCAGCGGCCCTTCGATGACTGTCAGCGGCTTCCCGTATTTGGCGAGCGCTTCGGCGGTGTCGGCGTCCACGTGAAGGTCAATGCCCTTCACCAGCGCGTGCGCGAGCCGCTCTTCGACCGTGCCTTTGCGCCATTCTTCTTCGACTTTTTTGTCGCTGGCCGTGGTGCCGGCGCTGGCGGCTTTGAGTTTTTCGCCAAAGGTCACGAGCCGCTCCGTCGCCTCCGCGCGCCGGTTCAGCAACACGTCTTCCACCAGTTCTTTCAATTCCGGTTCGATCTCTTCATACACTTCCAGCATCCCGGCATTGACGATGCCCATGTCCATGCCCGCCTTGATGGCGTGGAACAGAAACGCGCTGTGCATCGCCTCGCGCACCGGATTGTTGCCGCGAAAGCCGAACGACACGTTCGACACGCCGCCGCTGACTTTCGCGTGCGGCAAGTTCTGTTTGATCCAGCGCGTGGCCTCGATGAAGTCCACGGCGTAGTTATTGTGCTCCTCAATGCCCGTGCCGACGGTGAGGATGTTCGGATCGAAAATGATGTCTTCCGGCGGAAACCCGACGTCGTCCACGAGTATGCGATAGGCGCGCTCGCAGATGCGGATCTTGTCCGCATACGTCGAGGCCTGGCCTTGTTCATCGAACGCCATGACGACCACCGCGGCGCCGTATTTCAACACCTTGGCGGCCTGCTCGCGGAACTTCGCTTCGCCTTCCTTCATGGAAATCGAATTAACGATGCCCTTGCCCTGAACGCATTTCAGGCCCGCTTCGATGACGTCCCACTTGGACGAATCCACCATGAAGGGCACCTTGGCCACTTCCGGTTCGCTGCCGAGCAATTGCAGATAGCGGGTCATGGCGGCCACGCCGTCGATCATCCCTTCGTCCATGCAGATGTCGATGATGTTCGCGCCGTTCTCGACCTGCTGCCGCGCCACCGCCACGGCTTCCTCGTATTTGTTTTCCTTGATGAGCTTGGCGAACTTCGGCGACCCTGCCACATTCGTGCGCTCGCCGATCATGATGAAATTCCCGATCTGCTGCGTGAATGGCTGCGAGCCGGACAGCCGCAGCGGGCGCGGTGGAATGGTCTGGGGGGAACGGCTAACTTGGCCGTTCTGCCCGGCAACCTGCCGGGCCGACTCCCTCGGCAACTGGCCAGCGGAAACGGGCTGGTAGCCCGTTCCGCCCAACCGTTCAGTTCCCCGCTCTTCCCGTGCAAACTCCCGCGGATGTCGTCCCGCCAGCGCCTTGGCAATTGCCGCAATGTGTTCCGGCGTATTGCCGCAGCAGCCCCCGGCGATGTTGATCAGCCCGCTGTTGGCAAAATCGCCGAGGAATTGGCCCATGTCCTCCGGCTTCAAATCAAAGCCCGTCGGCGAGAGCGGATTCGGCAAGCCCGCATTCGGATAGCACGAAATCGCCGTGTTCGACTTCTCCGCGAGTTCCGCGAGGAACGGGCGCATGAGATCCGGCCCGAGCGAGCAGTTCAGCCCGATGGCTATCGGGTTGACGTGCTTCATGGCATTCCAATACGCCTCGATGGTCTGGGCGGAAATCATCGTTTCGCCCCCGCGCCCGACGGCGGCCGAAATCATGATCGGCAGAATCTTGCCGTCCTTCTCAAACACCTCCTGAATCGCCACCAGCGCCGCCTTGGCGTTGAGCGAATCAAAAATCGTTTCGACGAGCAAAATATCCGAACCCCCCGCGATCAGCCCGCGGATCTGGTGCGTGTAAGCCGTCTTCACCTGGTCAAATGTGCAGACGCGGAACCCCGCGTCATCCGCGTCCGGCGAGTTGGACAGCGACACCGTCAGCGGCCCGACCGCCCCAGCCACGAACCGGGGGCGTCCCGTTTGGTTCGCGATGCGGTCGCACCATTCGCGGCATTGTTTGGCGGATTGTTCATTGATCTCCCACGCGAGGTCGTTGAGGAATTTGTTCTCGATGACGCCCTGATAAAACGCCGGGTCTTTGCGGCCGCCGTGTTCGCGTGGATCATCCACGAAGAATTCGCTCTGGCCGATGCTGGTGGCGGAAAAGGTGTTCGTCTCGATGATGTCCGCGCCCGCTTCGAGGAACCGGCGATGGATGTCGCAGATGGTTCCCGCCTGCGTCAGTGAATACAAATCGCCGTTGTTCTTCAGGTCTTTCTTGCTGTCCGCAAAACGCTCGCCGCGAATCTCCTTCTCGCCGAGGCCGTAGGTGCGGATCGTCGTGCCCATGGCGCCGTCAATGATGACGATGCGTTCGCGGAGCGCCTGCAACAAAAGCTGGGCGTGGGGATGGAATGATTTGGCCTGATTCACGCCCTGAATTTACCGGCTCCCGACCCCGTTTGCCAAGCAATAAATCAACGAATCAGGATTTGATGATATGTATTTGTTTATTTGGCCGACCTCACCTCGTGCCGGTCAGGCTAGAGGAACACCGCCGCGCGGCCAGCGGTTAATTTTCCAGTCCGGTTTAAACCCCCGGCCGGCACCCTTCCCCGCCGCTGTCCCTGAATCGCGCTGGGCCATTCGCCCCCAACCCTTTTTGAAATCTCTGCAAAAGTCCGGCGCCAGGGCCGACGGAGCGCCGAGTCCCGTCTCGGCGCGCCAACTTTTGCCGCGGTCTCTTTTTCGGTTGCTGCTCCCGCCGTTCGGAGCGATGATCGGAAAAACCGCGAACGCCCCGCCTCCCCGCCCCGTCCCCGGGGCGGGTTCCCGT
Source organism: uncultured Verrucomicrobia subdivision 3 bacterium (assembly GCA_903842235.1). Taxonomy (GTDB): domain Bacteria; phylum Verrucomicrobiota; class Verrucomicrobiia; order Limisphaerales; family UBA11358; genus UBA11358. The sequence continues at coordinate 7,944 of CAIMLG010000028.1, read as the reverse complement.
GGCCGTCCGCCCCCATCAACCACCACCGTAAAGTATGCATCGTCAAGACCGCCCCTTCATGTCATTCTCCTTTCGGCATCTCTTGGTTAAGGAAGAATTCTTTGAGTGGTCGATAACCCAGCTTCGCCATCAGCTCATCCCAGTTGGCGGGCAGTTCAATGGCGATGGTGGCGGAATTACCGCCGGGCATGGTCTGGACCTTGTTTCGGTCCGCGTCCCCGGTCACGAGAATCGGCGTCATGCCCATCTTCATCACGGGAACCGTGTAGATTTTTTCCTGCCCGGGAACCTTCGCCATCCACGGTGGCGGCGCCGTGAGTTCGCCGCCTTCGTCCCGGATGACCTTTTTGACGTGCATATCCATGGTGTATCTGGCGGGAAAGGCACTGCCGGGGTTGGCCCAGTAGTTGGCATACGCCCGCTCATACGCCGGCCGCCGCGCCGTCGCCACCAGGGCCGCTTCCAACTTTTCCTTGGTCGGATAAGTCCGGGCGAGGTCGCGCGCGACATACTCGGTGACCAGCATGGTCCGGTCCGGGAGCCGCGGCCCACTTCCCGTGGCAAACTGGCCTTTTTCCACGGCGTCCCACGCCATCATTTCCATAATCTTCTTCCCGTCGTGCGATGCCGGGGTCAGGTTGTTGCCCCACATCAAGGCGGACGCCGCCGTCAGCGTGCTCTGGTTGAGCTGGAACCCCTTTTGCACATGATAGGGCTGCCAGCCGATTTTGAGGCAAGCGGCTTCATCCTCCGCCAAGCTCCACGGCATGAGATAGCCGAAGCTCCCCATGCGGTCCTGCTTAATGTAATAGCCGCCCAGATTCATCATGGCCAGGTTGATGAACCGGCTGAGCGCGGCGTTGCGTGGTTCGTTGATCTCCCCTTGCTGCGCATCGAAGCCAAGTTGCCGGGCCAGGGGACCGTTGATCCAGCAGTAGGGCGTCCAGGCGTGGGTGCTGGCCAGCGTCCGGCGATAGTTTCCATCCGCGAGAGCCTTGGTATAGGAAATCAGGATCGGCATGAACTCCGGCGGGCACCCCGCCATCACGCCATTAACCGCCACCTGCCAGACCAAGGTCTTGCGATAGGCGATCGGCAGCACGCCGACCACGGCGTCCCACGGCTGGTCCGTATATTTGAGAAACGCTTCGACGCGGTCCACCGTGGGCGGAATGATCGGCAGCCCGTCCGACCAACGCTGCTCGATGAAGTAGCGATTCACGCCTTCGATCGTGCCGGCAAACACCCGATCCTTCGGGTCGCCGACGCCGGCTTTGCGACGTTCCGCGAGTTCGGTCTCGGTGATGGGTTTCGTCAGGGCGGCGACGATCTGGGGCCAGACGACTTCGCGCGTGTTGCGAACCAGCTCCTCGGGCGTGTGCGCCGAGAAAGCCCCGGGATACGTGGCGGCGCGCGGGGCGGGCACGCCGTGGTTGACGGCGGTTGAATAGACTTGGTTCACGAAGTTCGGCGCGGCCACGGTCACGGCGGGAATGCCGATGTATTCCGCCGCGATGCTCGATCCCGTCTCCTTCGGCGTGCAGAGGCCGCAGCCACCGTTGCCCGAAATCACGGCCTGCACGCCCATTTCCTTGAGCCTCTTCTGGAATTCGTCTTTCGCCTCGCGCGTGATGCCGGGGCCGGGATACGGGCCCGCGGACCCGATTTCGTTGAGCAAGATCACTTTGGCGGTGGGGTAGTTCGCGAGAATCAGCCGCTTGATCTCGGGATGCGTGATGTTGGCCATGAAGCTTCCGCCCACGACGGCGATGGTTTTTCCGCTCAGCGTGTCCAGCCGCGGAGCCTGTTTGATCATTGGCACCGTCTGCTTGCCCACCGGCGACACCACGGCGAATTTACCGGCCGGGACCAGCGCTCCGGGCATCAGACACGCGTCGTCGCACTCGTAGGAAAACACCCCGCTCATTTCGTTATGCGCGAGGGGGGCAACGCTGCCCGCAGCGGAGTCCGCCTGCCCGGCTTTGATCAGCGACTGTCGGCTGAGGGCGGCGGCCACCAAGAGAATTATCGGCAGAGATCGGCTAAATAGGTTCATTTTGTATTTTGCTAATTGAATTCACGCCCAGCAGTATTGATCAGGCTGGTGTGCGTGCACGCCCCTCCGCACGGGTGATTTCTTCAGGTGGGGTGCGAGCATGAGGTAATGAGAGCGGACTTGCGAATTTCTGTCAAAGGTTATCGCAGAAGCGTATGGATTCCAAAGGGCACAACCTTAAAGTAAAGGGGTCGTAAAGGGGTTCTTGACTCTGCGTCCTCCCTGCCGTAGCGAGGCGGCATGGCCCGCAAATTGCGCGTGGAATATGAGGGCGCGATCTATCATGTGCTGAATCGCGGCGGGAGTCGCGCCGCGACATCCAACTGCCAAGCGGGGATTGCCAACCGTGGCACTGAGGCTAACGAGAAAAGCGGCGAAGGGGGGAACCCTGCAACCGGCAACGCCCCACTTTGAATTCATGGCCCGCCAGGCTCGGTGCGCGCGCGCATCCTTGGCTTGTGTCGCTGGGCGGGTTCAAGTAAATGATGTGGGGCACGAACCGAATTTCCGCCCGCCATGCCTGACATAAAAACCATCGTCCTCCTCTGCGTGCTCACCACCATCATCTGCACGCTGATGTTGGTCGCCCTGTGGTGGCAAAACCGCCGGCGGTTTTCCGGCCTGGGATTTTTGGCCTGGGATTTCGGCTTCCAGACGGTGGGCCTGCTGCTCGTTGTCCTGCGCGGCACCATCCCGGAGGGTTGTCCATCGTGCTCTCCAACACCTTGATCATTGGGGGCGCCCTGCTGGGCTACCAGGGCTTGGAGCGCTTTGTGGGGCGGCGGGGGCCGCAGTGGCCGAATTATCTGTTGCTCGCCCTCTTCCCGTTGCTGCATGCGGATTTGACGTATCTCCACCCCAGTCTGGCCCTCCGCAATCTCAATCTTTCCGTCGCCTTGGGTGTCATCACCCTGCAAGGCGCCTGGCTCATGCTGCACCGGGTGGAGGTCGCTTTGCGACCGATCACGCGCTGGGTGGGGGTGGTCATGGGCCTTTGCGCCCTGGTCTGCGCGCTGCGGATCGGCGCCTTCTTTTTCCACCCCCCCACCACCAATGATTATTTCCATTCCGGGGCTTGGGAGGCCTGGGTGTTGGTGCTGTTGCAAGCGGTGTTTTTCCTGCTCACCTATGCGTTGGTGCTGATGGTCAACCAGCGGCTGATCCAGGGGATTCAGACGCAGGAAGAAAAATATTCCAAGGCGTTTCAGGCCTCTTCCAACGGCATCGCCCTGATCAGCGCCGTCACCCGCCAATTCCTGGAGGTGAATGAGAGTTTTGCGCGGTTCTCAGGCTATCGGCCGGGTGAAATCCTAGGGAAAACCCCGGTGGAGTTGAACCTGTGGCTGGATGCCCGGGAGCGGGACGCCCTGCTGGCGGACCTGGCGGCGCAGGGGACCATTCAGGGTCGGGAGCTGCGGCTGCGGCACCAATCGGGCGCCACGGTCATCGGCTTGGCCTCGGTGGACCAGATTTTTTTTAATCAGGCGCCCTGCCTCCTCGTCACGTTTAGTGACATCACGGAGCGCAAACAACTGGAGCTGGAGCGGGCCGACTTGGAAGCCCAACGCGGGCTTCTGGAAAAGGCCGAGAGCCTGCGCCGCATGGCTGGTGCCGTTGCCCACAACTTTAATAACCAGCTCGCGGCGGTGCAGCTCAACCTGGAACTGGCCAGCAGCAGTCTCCCGCCGGGCTCGGAGGTCGGCCCTAATCTGGCCGAGGCGCTGCACTCCGTCCGGAACGCCGCCACGCTCGGCACCCTGATGTTGACCTATGTGGGCCAGAGTCGCGGGGACCAGCGGCCGCTGGATTTGGCGGCGCTTTGCCGGGAACATTTGCCGGCACTGCAAATGGCCCGGCCCGCCGCCGTCCAGTTGACAGCCGCTCTGCCCGCGCCCGGGCCGACCATCCAGGCGGACGCCCGGCAAATTCAACAAATCCTGACCAACCTCGTCACCAATGCCGGGGAAGCCTGCGGGGCGCAGCCCGGGCAGATCCAAGTGGCCGTCAGCACCGTGCCGGCGGCCGCCATTCCCACGATTCACCGTTGGCCCCTGGACTGGCAGTCGCAGGGGGCCACCTACGCCTGCCTGACCGTGAGTGACAATGCCCAGGGCATTGCGGACGCGCTCCTCAAGAATCTCTTTGACCCGTTTTTTAGCACCAAATTCACCGGGCGCGGCCTCGGTCTGCCCGTGGTGCTGGGCACGGTCCGGGCTTATGGCGGGGCGGTCGCCGTGACGAGCCAGCCGGGGCAGGGCACCGTCGTTCGGGTTTATCTTCCGCTCTCGACCCAGCCGCTGCCCCCGCCGCCGGTCCCGCCGGCCGCCGGTTCGGAGCCGGAATGGAGCGGCACCGTGCTCTTGGTCGAAGACGATGGCGCCGTGCGCCAGTCCATCAAGGCCGCGCTGACGCGGTTGGGCTTCCGTGTGCTGGAAGCGCAAGATGGCGTGGAAGCCGTGGAAGTGTTCCAAATCAACTCAGCGGCCGTCCGTTGCGTGATCTGCGATCTGACCATGCCGCGCCGGGGCGGCTGGGAAACCTTGGCGGCTTTGCGCCAGCTGGCCCCCGGTCTGCCGGTCATCCTGGCCAGCGGCCACGATTCGGAACAGGTGCTGGCGGGCCACCATGCGGAGCGTCCCCAGGTGTTCCTGCACAAGCCTTATGAGCTGAAGACGCTGCGCGACGCGCTCCGCCAAGTGCTGGGCGGGCGGTAGCCGCCGTGCACCGGTAAAGTTAGGAGGCACCCTTTAGCGTGAGCGGTCAATTGCAAAAAAGGATTTTCGTCAAAAAGGGGTCTTGTATGCCCACTCCCTGCCGTAGCGACGCGGCATGGCCCGCAAATTACGCGTGGAATACGCGGTGTGGCTCTGGTGGTTGGCCGGACGATAACCGACAATTCCCGGCCCCGGCAAAAATTATCACCTGGGTGGCCGAGGTATCGGTCTGTCAGGTCCGTCGTCTGACCTCCGATTGCAACCTTTGATAGTTCAGCATTTTCCTCAGCCCTGCTTCCCGCGCCGCATCTCCCAGCCGGGGGCCCACACTGGAAACATTTCAACGGTCAATGTCAGCGGTTCATGGTCCGCCTTCTTCGGGTCGTCCTGGAAGCCATAAGTGCGCGCCAGGTTCGGATGCTTCGCCGCTTCCTCCCGCCATTGCCCGTAGGTCTTGGTCAAGGGAACCGGCTGTTTCCGGGTCTCCAGTTGCGCGTCAATGTGCTGGATCAGCCGAAAATCCTCCTCCGTCTGCCGGCACCATTGCACAAAGGAATCCACCACCGCCGGCAGCGGCAGCGTCTTGCCGCCCGCGCCCGCCTGCGCCGCCGCCCGGAAGAGCAGTTCCAGCGCATCCGCGCAGCGGCCCGTCTGCCGCGCCGCGCTGGTCTGGTCCGAATTCCCCCAGTAATGCTTCCGGTGATGCTGGTAATCCTCCCGCGTGAAGTTCCTGGGGGGCTGGGCATACGCCACCCCCAGCGGCCCCTTTTTTATCAGCGACTGCTCCGCCGCCCCCGTCGCCCCGCGAAATCCGCCGGGCATAGCTTTTCGACAGCGGATTGCGGCCGTTCTCCCAGCTCACCACCGCGTCATGCGACACGCCGACGGCGGCCGCAAATTCTGCCTGCGTCAGGTCTAGGATGTTTCTCAGGGTCCGGATGTTGGTGGGTGGATATTTTTTCATGGCGCTGTATGCTAAAAATAGTATACAGAAATATCTTGCGTTGGCAACAAAAAATTGTAATCTGTATCTGTTGGTAGAAAATACACACATCAACGGCCGGGCGGCCGGTTCGGTTTGGCGGGCGGGCCGGGGCTTGCCGCCCGGGCTGCCCGACCCGGGAAAGGATCCTATGCACGACGATAAAACTATTCAGCGTTTCATTGAGCTGCGCGTTCAAGGCGAGGTGTTCACCCGCATTGCCGCCGAGCTCAAGGTCGCCAAATCCACCCTCATTGACTGGAGCCGCCAGCACCAGCACACCATCGCCAACCTCATCGCCATCGAGCGGGAAAACCGTTTGCACGAGCAGCTCGCCTCCAGCGAGGCGCGCATGCAAAAGCTGGGCGAACAGCTCCGCGCCGCCGAGGTCGAACTCGCCCGGCGCGACCTCGCCACGCTGTCCACCGGCCGTTTGTTGAGCCACGTCGAAAGCCTGCAGCGCCGGTTGCAAAAGGAGGCCGGCCCGATGCGTTTCGTCAGCGCCGTGGACCAGATTCCGGAGGATGAATATGCCGACCGCATCCAAGTCTGGAACCCGTAAGGCCACCCGCCCGACCTGGCGGGGCGTTGACCGCCCGCGTTCCCGCTTGGGACCGCGCTCCCGTCCGCGCCCAAATCCGTTCACGGAATTGGCCGCCGGCCTCGAATCCCTGATCCGGTTCCATCAGACGCATCCGGACTGGTTCCCGTTGGCCGTGCCGCCCGTTCCCTCACCGCCGTTGACCCCCGAATGGGAGGAAGCCATCCGGAAAGCCTACCACCCCGACCCGGGCGGCGACCAATCGGTGGAGACGGGCCCCAATTCCATTCGCGCTAATTTGTGAAATTCGTGTCGCCGCCTGAAAATATGCCTCTCCACGGTCCGGAAACGGTCCGATTTTTGATGCTCTATCAAGCACTTATAGAAGTAGCGCCTTTTTGGCACAATTCCCTCAATCGTAAATCGCCAATCGTAAATCGTAAATAATATGACTCCCCGCCTCTGGCAGCGTCAACCCGGCGAATCGCCCGCCGATTTCACCGCCTTTGCCGCCTATCTGCGGCTCAAGGGCCGCCGCTCTCATCGCGCCACGGCTGAACAGACGGGACGTTCCCTCAGTGCCATCCGCCGCCTGTCGGTAAAATTCAACTGGCCCGGCCGCGTGGCCGCCTTCGAGATGCGCCTGGCCGATGTCACCCAGAACGCCTTGGATCAGGTGATTAATGCCGCCATCACCACTTCCCAGTCCGACCTGGAGCAGTTCCGCATAAAAGAATTCCTCCTCGCGCATCAGATCATTCACGCCTCGAAACGGTGGCTGGAACTGGCCTCCAATCCGCGCCGGCATCAAATGTCGCTCCTGCAAATCTGCCGGCTCACGGAACTGGCCTTCAAATTGAAATGTCTGGCCACCGGCATGCCCTTCGGCGATGAGCCCCGCCGCCGGAAACGCCCGGAAGATCGGCCGGGCTATTGGACCGGTCCCACCGCCGAGGAGGCCCTGCAAAAAATCTATGGCTCCCCGCTGCCCGAAGAATTGCCGCCCGCCGCGCCACCGCCTTCCGCCAATTCAGGTAGGGACGGTCGCGCTGCGCCGTCCGCCAATTCAGGTAGGGATGGTCGCGCTGCGCCGTCCGCCTCCGGTGGGGCGATTGCCAATGCCACTGGCCCATCGCCCGCGCCGCCGCCGGCTCCGTTGCCCGCCGAGGATGGGGCGGTCAGTCCCCTGACCGCCGTTTCCGGTGGCGCGCTGGCCGGTGGTGCGGCCACCGATGGCCGGTGCGGCTCGCATCCCTCAAGCCCTCCTGCGCCGCTTGGGGGAGCCGGTGCCGGAACGACGGATGAGATGCCGCAAAATCCTCCCGTCCCGGATTCGCCGCCATCCCCGCGCTGTGACGGCTGGAGTCGTTTGGCCCGCCAGGTGTGCCGGCGGTAGGAAATTCGGCCGCTTGATTCATTGACTCCGCTAGAAGCTTTGATATTTTTAACTCTCGTTTTTCACTCGTAAAACTTAACTATAATTACTGAATTTATGGCTAAAACCAAATCCATCAAATACGTCTATACCTGGGGCAATAAAAAAGCCGACGGGGACGGCAGCATGAAACCCCTGCTCGGCGGCAAAGGTGCCAACCTCGCCGAAATGACCCGCATCGGTCTCCCGGTGCCCCCCGGTTTCACCATCACCACG
>CAIMLG010000027.1 GCA_903842235.1 uncultured Verrucomicrobia subdivision 3 bacterium | reverse complement strand
GTTCTTGGGCCGCTCGTTGAAGGACTTGATGTTGCGGACGCCGACGCGCGCGAAAATCTTGTAGCGCTTTTCCATCTCGTTGACGACCCAGCGCAGCGCGAGCAAAACTTTTTTCGGGTCGGTCACCACGGGCACGACGAGGTGGGGCAGGGCGTTGTATTGCTGCAGCTCGACGACCTTGGGATCAATCATCACGAAGCGCAGCTGGTCCGGCGAGAAACGGTAGAGGAGCGAGGCGATGATGGAATTGATGCAGACCGATTTGCCGGAGCCGGTGCTGCCGGCGATCAGGCAGTGGGGCATTTCCGCGAGGTCGGCGACGATGGGATGGCCGTAAACGTCCTTGCCCAGCGCGATGGGGATGCGGGCCTTGGTGTTGCGCCATTCGTCCGACTCGAACAGGTCGCGCATGATGACCTTGGTCTTGATGAGATTGGGCACTTCCACGCCGACGGACGATTTGCCGGGCACGGGCGCGAGGATGTGGATGCGCTCCGCCTTGAGCGCCGCCGCGATGTTGTTGGAGAGCGCGGTGATTTTTTCCAGCTTCACGCCGGGCGCGGGATGCAGCTCGTAGCGCGTGATGGTCGGCCCCTTGGTGATGTCGCCGAGCGACACCTCGATATCGAACTGCGCGAGCGTCTGCTGCATGAGCCGCGCGTTGGCCATCAGCTCCTCCTTGGACTCGGTCGGCTTGAGCGTCATGTCCGGGTGCTGCAGGAAATCCATGGAGGGCAGCTGGTAGTTGCCGATCATCGGCACGGAGGCCACGGTCATCGGCTTGGGCTTCTTCGGCGCGGGCCGCAGGCGCGGGGCGGGCACCGGTGGGGTGGAACCATCCACAATCGTGATGACCGGCTCGGGCTTCGGTTCGGCGGGCGCTGCCACTATTTCCTCCGGCTTGTTTTTTTCCTCCGGCTTATTCCCGGCGGGGGCCGCCACGGATTTGCGGCCGAGGATTTCTTCCGTGGTGGCCGGTTGAAGGTCGGCCGCGGGAATCACCTCGCCCACTTCCATACGCCCGGTTTCCGGCGCGGGCTCCTTGGCCGGCTTCGGTGGCAGCGTGGTTTTGCTGAGGCGGGGGCCTTTGGCCTGCGGATAGCTCAAGTCGCGCACGGTGGGCTCGGGCACGGGCTGCAAATCGGCGCCCAGGCCGCTGGCGATTTTTTCGGGGATTTCCGCCCGCCCGACCGCCTCCTCCAGTTGGCGCCTTTGTTTCTCCAGGTCGCGGGCGCGTTTTTCCAGGGCCAGTTCCTCCGCGGATTGGAACGGGTCGGCCGCCTGGATTTTGGCCTTTTGCAGCACGAAACGAATCCAGCCGCCGAGGTGGAAATTGGTCAGGAACAGCAGGCTGATCAGGCCCAGCGCGGCATAAACAATCGTCGCGCCGAGATTGCCGAGCAGGCAAAAGCCATATTCATAACGCTGCGTCTGGCCGTAGGTCAGATAGCCCAGCCAGCCGCCGATGCTGTGGGCGCCGAGCATTTCATGTAATTTTCCATGGTGCCCGCCGCCGTCCAAAAGGTAGGCCAGCCCGGTAACCGCAATGAACAGCAGCGCCGTCCACAGCAGCGACCAGCGCAACCGTTCTCGCAAAAAGGCAAAGGCATTGAGCAGATACGCGACGCCAAACAAGGCCAGCGCCCACGGCAGCAGATACGCGGCGACGCCCAACGGCATAAACGTGAACCACGCGAGATACGCCCCCGCCTTGTAGCCCCAGTTGTGCAGCGGTTCGTTGTGCGGCGTCTTGTAAAATCCGAGGTCGAAGCGGTCGAACGAGAGTTGCGACACCAGCAGCAGCAGCGCCAGCGCGAGCAGCGCGATGCCGATGACATCGTTGAATGCGTTCTTGGAGCCGGGACCTGCGCCGGATTGTCTTGCCATGCCGGCAGCGTAACAACCGGCGCGGGGAGTTCAAAGTTGAATTTGTCGCCGGCGGTGGCGGATGGGGGAAAGGCAGCGGCGGCCGGGGCCAAACGCGGGGCCGCGCTTCCAACTTTTCATTGCCACACGCCCAGCGCCATCAGTTCCCGGGTGGCGGTTTTGCCCCAATCCTGGCGGTTGGCGGCGGGGCTGGCGGGGCTCGGATGCAGGATCTGCCCGACGCGGATGCCGGTGCCGGCGGCCGCGAGTTCGCCCTGCTTGCGCGCGAACGCGCCGATGCCGATGAGCCATTCCGGCTCACAAATTTCCAGCACGCGGCGCAGATGCGCGGTGCAAGGTTTTTCCAGCCGCGCGCGTTCCGCCTGGGCCAGCTTGTCCGGCGTCACGTTGCTGCCCGTGGCCGAGAGGAACGCCAGCGGGCAAAAATTCACCACGAAATGCCCGGCGAAGAATTGCTCCGGCGCGCCGAACCGTTCCGCAAATAGTTTCCACAACCGCCGCCCGCTCACTTCCGAGCGCGGGCAAGCCAGCCCCAGCACCGGGCGTCGGGGATGTTCCCGGGCCGGCTTCTGAATCGGCGCGGTGATGTTCAGCCAATCGCGCACCGCCGTCACCTCCCCGAAGGGCACGCCCGTCTGCACCATGCCGAAGGGGCCGGGGTTCATGCCGAGAAAAACCACGCGCTTCCGGCCGCCGCCGAAGCGGCGCAAATATTCCGCGTGCGCCGCCCAGGCGTAGGCGAGGGGATGGTAGCAGTGCGCGACCGGCGCGGCGAATCGCAGCCGTCCGACGGCGGTGGACAGCGCCTGCGCGGCAGCGATGAGGGACAGACTGTGGGCGTTCGGTTTCAAGGCGCGGCCACGATATTTGAAAATAGCCGGCAAATCAAAATATCCCGGCGCGATCGCGGAGGTCAGCCGGTCGTTGAACTGGGAAGCTCAGCCGCCAGGAAAACTCCAGGGGGAATCTCTATGCGCAATTTCAGAAGGAGAAAATTGAGCGAAAGTGCGCAGAAGAGCGCAGTGAAAGGCGACGCTCCGGTGTTCGGCTGTGACCCAAAACTGTTCACCTATTCCGAGCCGGTGCGAGTGCCAGGGACGTGTCGGAAGGAAAGCGGCAACGGATTGTGTGGCGCCGAAACTAGACACGAATTTCACGAATTAACGCGAATATTTCAACACCGAGACGCAGCAGTGCGGTGGACTTCCGATCAGCCCAAGCCGAGGTCTTCGACCAAGCGGGCGTCTTCGTGGTATTTGGCGTCGCAGTCGAGCACCTCCACGACGATATCGTGAACGCGGATGGCGATTTGCTCGCGCGTCCAACCGGGCACGGTGGCGTGAGCCAGGTCGGCTTTGTGCGTCATCACCCAGCGCGCCAGGCCGCCAACGGTTTGGAGAGGCTTGGGAAACTCCGTGCACAGCGGTTGGGTGAGGCGCCAGGCGAGGCTGGCCGTGAGAAGGGTCACGCCAATAAAAATCCAGATGCCCAACGTATGGATGGCCTGGCCCGTGGCAAAGGCGACCATCGCTCCGGTCAGGGTCGGGCCAAGGAACAGCAAGCCGTTCACCCAGCCGGCCCGGACATATTCCGGCGGTTGCTTAATGCCCAGATCGGTGATGACTTTATGAACGAACTCCCGGCGCTGATTTTTTGGCAGAAGCATGGGCAGACAGGTGCCCGGGTTGATTTCCGACCGTTTCCAGCCGCCGTGGCAGATCAACGATTTACGGAGCAGGTTGAAGGCGCGCTGGGTGAGGCAGACGGTGGCGGAGGCCATGGCGACCTTGCTTTGGACCGCTGCAATCAATTGGCGTGGCGTCAGGATTTTCGTCGCCTCGGCATCATCGAGAGTGATGCTAAACGCGTCTTCGACCGCCATGGCAATTTCCACACCGCCCATTCCCATGACGGAATTTTTGGCAGCGCCCGCCGGAAACGTCAAGCAACTGTTCTCGCGGCGCTGGACTCAAGACCTGGCGGATAGACAACCATTGCCACAGAGACCCGAATTAGAGAATTACACGAAGGAACCCGGATTTTCTCACGCCAAGACGCGCCGCCGCCCGGCCGACTCAAACCGAACGGCGCGCGCGGCGGAATTTGGCGAAGGCCAGTCCGGCGAGCGCCCCGACGACGGCCCAGCTGAGGGTCAGGGCAGCGATGGCGGCGACCTGGCAACCCCAAATGGGCCAATGAAACCATTGGAAACAGTGGCCTCCCACCCAGACTGCGGGATTGGCTAGAGGGCGGACCCACGGGGTGGTGGGCAAGCCCAAACCGTCCACCGGCGCCACGAAGCGATAACCGAGCGAAATAACCAGATTGCCGAGGGCGAAGAGGCCGGCGGACAGGAATATCAGCTTTTTCATGGGCCGATCCTAACACAAGCGGGGGGTGGCTTCGCCAGTGACATTGGTCATGGCCCCGACAATTAAACATTTCCCGTGGATAGCAAAATCTACCCAGCCATCGAACCGGCGGCGGCGGATTTGCCGGCACCCCTTCCGCCGCGCCGCGCGGGAAGCGGATGAAGGCGGGATGCTTCACGATGGGGCGGTCAACAGCAGGTCGGCCAGCCCGGCCTCATTCAATTCTTCAAAATGAACTGGCAACTTTTTCCCGGCGGGCGCAAGCTGATGCTTATGCCAAGAAAATGTTTATTATTCCTCTCGTTATTGCTGTTGCCGCTGACGTGGGGGCGCGGCGCGGAACCGCTTCAGGAAATGCCGTTCACCATTGACGGGGTCACGCGCACTGCGCTGGTCTATGCGCCGGCCTCGGCCAAAACGAAGGCCGCGCCGCTGGTGTTTGTGTTTCACGGCCACGGCGGCGATGCGCAGCGGGCGGCGCGAATGTTTCATACGGAAACTTTGTGGCCGGAGGCGATTGTGGTTTATCTGCAAGGCGTGCCGACGCCGATCCCGCCGACGGATGTGGAAGGCAAGCAGAATGGCTGGCAGATCCGGGCAGGCACGTTTGGCGACCGGGACTTGAAATTTTTCGACGCGGTGTTCGCGCGGATGAAACAGGATTATCGCGTGGACGGTAAACGGATTTATTCCACGGGCCATTCCAATGGCGGCTATTTCACGCTGGTATTGTGGCTGAAGCGCGCGGAGGTCTTTGCGGCGGTCGCGCCCTCGGCGGCGGCGCTGGTTTTCAACGACCCGCTCACGCCCAAGCCGGTGATGCATCTCTCGGGGGAAAAAGACACGCTCGTGGCGTATGCGCGGCAGCAAAAGGCGATGGAGACGGAGCGGCGCGTCAATGGTTGCGACACGAATGGCACGGCGTGGGACAAGGGCTGCACGCTGTATCCGTCCAAGGGCGGCACGCCGGTGGTCACGTTCATTCATCCGGGCGGGCATGGGTTCGATCCGGCGGAACCAGGGCTGATCGTGAAGTTTTTCAAGGAACATCCGGCGGCCACCGCGGCGAAGTAAACCCGGTTCAAGCGCGCGCTGGGCAGGTCGCCATCGCGCCACCCTATCCGCCTGCGGATGGACGAGGCGCGCCGGCGGCGGCGCGAGACGAAGCGGAGCGAGGTGGAAATCGGGCGGGTCGTGGGCTACGCCAATCCCAGCCATTTCGCGCAACTCATCCGCCGGCAACAGTGATTGCGGATTAACAGGAGGAAACGGAGAGAACGGAGCAGGGATTTGTATTTCCATCTCCATTTCCTCAGTTTTCTTCTGTAAAAACCGTTTTAACTCCTCCGCCGGGAAACCGGCCTGGCCCCGAGCGATGACCGCCGGCAAAGGTGACTGCGGCCAGACGGTGGGATTACAACCCAAGCTGGCCGCCGCGCGAGTTCAGTGGCTCGCCTCAACTGTCCGCCGCCAGGCAAAATAGGCGTCTAAAACCTCCATGCGGGGAAGATCCGGCATCGGAACCATCTTTTGCATCCCGTCAAATAACATCAGCCGAGGATTGGCGGTGGTAAACGGTTGCCAGGCGGGCAATCCGGCGCCGTTCGGGTTGCCCGTTTTGGCAAAATTCACCCAATAACGGATCATTCGCTCCGATAATTCCCCATCCACGGGATTGGGCTGCTTGAGATTCCCGAAAACATAACCCAGTTCCGCCCCATGCCCCGCGCCGTCCAGTTGCTTTTTGGGGTGGTGATCGAACTCGTAGAAAAATACTGGGTGGGTTCCGCGCCGCGCCTGAAGGTTGGCCCAGCACCAGGCTTGCCAGGCAAACACCATATCCCGGAAAATATTCTTCGAGGAACGGCGGGTTTCTTCCGGCGTGGCGTGCGGATAGACGGCCAGAATTTTATCGGCATATTCCCCGGCCTCATTGCGCACCAGGTCCACGAATCGGGAAGCATTGCCATAACCCGGCCCAATCAGCCGGCCGTCATCGGAATTGAAGCCAATCAAGATGGGCGTGCCGTTGGCTTTGCCGTCCTGAAAAAACTGATAGGGGTCGCTGGGCAACAGGTCGTCGTCGTAACACGGCCGGCCTTTCGGACCGGCCTTCAAAATGGCTTCGGCGGGGAGCGCGCGGGCGGCCGCAATGTCTTTGGCCCCCAGCTTGGAAAGCAAATCCACGCCCGTTTGTTCGGCGACTTCAAGCGAAGGCACTAAAAGGCCACCGTCATTTGTGCGTCGGGCCGAGGAAAACAGCGCGCCGCTCTGGGCAATGGCCCGGTGGAACAAGCCTTTGGCCTTGGGTGACCCAACGAGCAAACTGACCGATTCCGCCCCCGCCGACTGACCGAAGATGGTTACCTGCCCCGGGTCGCCGCCGAAGGCACCAATGTTAGCGTGAACCCATTGGAGACCGGCAATCTGGTCTTGGATGCCGAAGTTGCCTTTGCCGCCTGCTTTCGTCAGTTCGGGATGCGCCAAAAAGCCAAAGGCGCCAACCCGGTAGGCGATGGAAACCACGATCACCCCTTGCTCAGCCAAAGGCGTTCCGTCGTAAAGCGGCAGGGCCGTTGAACCCGCTGAAAAGGCGCCCCCATAAAACCAAACCATGACGGGCAGCTGGGGGGCGGCGTTCGTGGCCGGCGTCCAGACATTGAGATAAAGGCAGTCTTCGCTGAAGTTAAGCGGCCCCCCCATCGTCAAGGCCATGAATCCGTTTTGCATCGGCGAGGGGCCAAACGCGGTGGCCGGTTTAACCCCCGCCCAAGGGGTGACGGGCTGCGGATTTTTCCACCGGAGCGCGCCCACCGGCGGAGCGGCGAAGGGAATTCCCTTGTAGCAGGAGATCGCCCCCACCTTTAGGCCTTGGACCTCGCCCCCGCTGACTTTGGCCACCACTTCCTGCCCGGCGGTTTTCGCGCACCCGGTCACAAAAATAAACAAAGCGGCGGTCTAGATAAGCCATTTCATATTCCATTAGATGCCAAATCCAGCCTCCCCTTTCGAGCAATATCACGATGGGTTTGGCCAGCGCGCGGGCGACAGTTGCGCCCGGGGGAAATTTCAGGTTACAGAGGGATGAAGCGCGCCAGCGGCGGCGCGGGACGAAGCGGAGCGAGGCGGCCATCGCGCTGGCTGTGGGCTAGGCCAATCCCAACCATTTTGCGCAACGCTTCCGCCGACAACGGTGACAGCGGATTAACAGGAGGAAACGGAGAGAACGGAGGTTTGGATTTCCATCTCGGTTACCTCAGTTTTCTCCGGTCAACACCGTTTTAACTCCTCCGCGGGGAAACCGGGCCCGGCCCCGAGTGACTACCGCTGGCAAAGGTGAACCGCGAACCACGCAAAATACGCGAACGGTTTCCAACGCAAAAACTTTGACGCGAATTTCACGAATTGACGCGAATTCAAATGCGCTGAAGGCGCCACGGAAATTTGCCCGGTGTGGGGGCGGCAGCCCCTACGCCGGAAAAACGTCCTCGTCGAACGAGGAGAGAGCCGCCGCGTTTCCCGCCGGAGGGAGTGGAACAACTCACTGGCCGCTGATAAATTGTGTGCTAGATTCCAAAACGATTATGAAAACCACCCAGGTAAAAGCCTACGCCACCCAAGCCGCCACCGCCGCCCTCGCTCCGCACGGGATTGTCCGCCGCGAACCCGGCCCGACGGATGTGCAGATTCAAATCCTTTACTGCGGCGTCTGTCACTCCGACCTCCACTTTGCCCGCAACGAATGGGGCTTTACCCAATATCCGGCCGTGCCGGGCCACGAGATTGTCGGCCGCGTGACGGCGATTGGCAGCGGCGTGAAGAAGTTCAAGGTCGGCGACACCGTTGGCGTGGGCTGCCTCGTGGACTCGTGCCGCACCTGCCCCGACTGCCGCGCGGGTCTGGAGCAATTCTGTCCGGACATGACGATGACCTACGGCAGCCCCGACAAGCAGCTGAACGCCCCGACGTTCGGTGGCTACTCACAGAGCATCGTCGTGACGGAGGACTTCGTGCTGCGCATGCCGGCCAACCTCAACCTCGCCGCCGCCGCGCCGCTGTTGTGCGCGGGCATCACCACGTATTCCCCGCTGCGCCACTGGCAGGTCGGCCCCGGCCAGAAGGTCGGCATCGTCGGCCTCGGCGGGCTTGGCCACATGGGCGTCAAGTTTGCCAAGGCTTTTGGCGCGCACGTCGTGCTGTTCACCACGTCGCCGGGCAAGGTGGCGGACGGCCAACGCCTCGGCGCCCATGAGGTGGTCATCTCCACCGACGCGGCCCAAATGGCCGCCCAGGCCAACAGCTTCGACTTCATTCTCGATGCCGTCTCCGCCACGCACGACATCAGCGCCTATTTGAACCTGCTGAAACGCGACGGCAACCTGACGCTCGTCGGCGCGCCCGAGAAGCCGCTGCCGGTGGCGGC
>CAIMLG010000026.1 GCA_903842235.1 uncultured Verrucomicrobia subdivision 3 bacterium | reverse complement strand
GGAACTTCATAAATGGCGGGGATCGAAGGATACGCCGCCGGTGAGTTTGGCGATGGCGCTCGTTGGCACGACCGTCCCGGAAGGGATTACGGGGCTGGACGATGGTTCGGCGAACGACGTGCGCTGGATTTCCACGGTCACCACCGTGCCTAAATAAAAAAAGTTCCAGATATAAATTTGAAGTGCCCATTAATGCAAGTAGTTCCAACCCAGTAAACCTATGAACAAAAAACAAACCCTATCCATAGCCTCCCTATCCATGTTCGCCGCCGGCATGGCGCACGGCGATATACTCTATTCCGGCCTGCTCAACCATAATCTTGCTACGGACGGGGCAGATTTTATTGATCTGCAAAACATTGGCACGATTGATTATAAGGTCCAGTTTGACAACAAGAATGAGCAGAAACCTTTCGTTGATGCCAGCGCCGGTTCCTCTCAAAACCCCAATGCCTGGGTGTTGTCCAAGACGAACACGGGCTGCCCGGTCACCCTGTTTGGCACGAATATTGACGCCGCCTATGCGGTGACCTATTCCACGAACAAGGTAGGCTATCTTTACCAAAGGAATGACCAATCGGTGGCGGGCAACTGGAATTCAGCGGTGGACACGGAGGGATACGTCGGGTTGGAATTGAACGACGGTGCGGGCACGATCAATTACGGCTGGGTGCATCTCATTTACAAGGGGACCGCCAGCCCAAAATCGATGGTGATGGTGGATTACGCGTATGAAACGACTGCCGGCAAGGGGATCATAGCCGGGGCGACGGTCAATGTGGACGTGCCTCACATCTATAAAGAGCCGCAATCTTGTACGAACGGCATCTTGACCACCGCGACATTTAACGTGTTGGCGCTGGCGGATCCGGCGCCGACCTATCAGTGGCAGGCGGGCAGCGGCGGGGTTTATACCAATCTGCCGGAAAATGCTCATTTCGTCGGCACAACCACGGCCACCTTGGCGGTTAACGGCGTGGAGTTGAGCGACGCGATGGACTATATCGTGATTGTGAGCAACTCCCTCGCCACCGCCACAAGTTCGCCGGCGGCGCATTTGACCGTGGTTCCGGCCATCTTGGCCGGGCCGATCCCCGCTCAGGAGGAAATTTTTGCCGGGTTGAACGGCCAGTTTGGCATCCAAGTGGTATCGGGGGTGACGACCGGCTTTCAATGGCGCAAGGACGGGGTGACGTTGACGGATAGTGTCAAATACCCGGGGCTGGCCACGTCCAATCTGGTGATCACTGCTTTGGTGCCGGGAGATATTGGGAATTACGACGTGGTGGTATCCACTTCCATCGGCAGTGTGACCAGTTCGGTGTCCCCGCTGACCTTGGTATATACCAATGGCGATATGTTTGCGGCGTATACTGTTACGAATGTCCCAGTGAATTACTATCGGCTGAACGAGATGGGTGATCCGGCGAGCACGGCCAACCTGCCGGCGATGGACAACGCGGGCGGGCTGAACGGCACCTATGGGGCGACGGTGCAGAACGGAAATCCCAACTACAACGTGGCGGGGCCGCGCCCGTCGGACGGATTCCCAGGTTTCCCCAGCACCAATACGGCGGTGCGGATCACTCCCGGGGATGCCAAGAGCGTTCTGCAATTACCGCCGTTCAATTTGAAAACCAATGCGGTGACCCTCACCGCGTGGATTAATCCCTCCGGAACCCAGGTTAGTGGGGCGGCGGTGCTCTATACGCGCAACAATAGCACCCTCGTGACGGGGGGGTTGGCCTATCATGGATCGCAAGTCAATGGTGATTATACGTTGGGATACAACTGGAATGACCAAGCTGCCGCCTATAACTGGACTTCCGGATTGAGCGTTCCCCAAAATCAATGGTCCTTTGTCGCCTTGGTGATTACCCCCACCAGCGCGACGGTCTATGTCATGAACA
Organism: uncultured Verrucomicrobia subdivision 3 bacterium; assembly: GCA_903842235.1. Taxonomy (GTDB): domain Bacteria; phylum Verrucomicrobiota; class Verrucomicrobiia; order Limisphaerales; family UBA11358; genus UBA11358. The sequence continues at coordinate 3,358 of CAIMLG010000026.1, read as the reverse complement.
CCAACGGCATTCATAGTGCGGTCAATGTGGCCACTCATACCAACATGGCTTGGAATGGGGTGGAATATATTGGCGGCCAGCCGGGCGGTAGCGGCAATAATTTTAATGGCCTGATTGATGACGTGGGCGTGTTCAAAAAATCGCTGACCCAGGCTCAATTGTTGGGGGCTTACGCGGCCGGGTTGAATGTGATTGGCATTCCGCCGCAGATCAACACGCCGCCGGCCAACCAAACGGTGAATGCCAACGCGACGGCTACCTTCTCGGTGGCGGCGGTGGGCACCTTGCCGCTGGCCTATCAATGGCAGTTCCAGAGTGGCGGCGCGGGTTCCTTTGTCAATCTCGCCAACGCCGGATCCATTTCCGGGGTGACCAACAGCTCGTTGGTGGTTGGCAATGTTTCAGGCTTGAGTATCGGCAACTATCGGGTGGTGATCACCAACATCGCCGGTGCGGTCACCAGCAGCCCGGCGGCGCTGAACCTGAAGTCCATCTATACCAAGGTGGCGCGGCTGTCCATCAAGTTTTCTCCCAATAGCGGCGGTGACAATTACATCCTGCCGACCAAGCAGGGTGGCGCGGGCGTGTTCAGCACCACCAATTGGAACAACTGGGCGTTTGGCTCCGGCAACGTCACCACAGGATATTATTCGGCGCCATTTTTCTATACGTTATCCGATTTGACCACCAATGCCTCCACGACCGGAATCGTGGATTACCATAAATATGGCAATGTGGGGATGGGGGGTGCCAATCCGGGGTGGCAGAATACCAATAACAATGTGGCGTTGCTGAATTCCCGCAGCTCGTCGGGCACGGGCACGGCGCTCATCGTGACCAACCTGGATCCGGTTTTTGCCACCAATGGTTATAATATCTACATTTATATGTTGGCGAATACGGCTGGGCAGGGTATTCGCTTGGCGCTCACCAACTATGATGGCAATTGGACCAACACCACGGTGGTCGGATCGCAAATCTGCTCCATTTTCACCACGACCAATTGGAACAAATGGGCCAGCCTGCCGGCCGCCTACTTGTCGGGCACGCAAATATTTACGGAGGGATTATATACCAATAGCCCTCAGGGAGGTTACCAGACTTGGGAAGTTCCCGGCGCCAATTACATTGTGTTTACCAACTGTCCGCCCTCCAGCTGTTTTTCCTTGACGCATTTGGTGGATCAATACAGCGGCTTTTGCGGCATTGAAATTACGGCCCGGCCGCCGGCCGACGCCATTCAAGTCAATGGCCCCTTCGCGTCCTCAATTAACCCCTATATCGGGGAGACGGTGAACTTGACCTGCACCACGGCCGGCGGTACGGCCCCCTTATCGCAGCGCTGGCAGAAGAGTCTGGACGGAATCAACTTTACGGACATTTCCGGCGCCACGCTCGCTTCCATGAACCTGCTGAATGTGACGACGAATGACTCGGCGTATTATCAGATGATCTTCACCGCCAATTCCATTTCGGTCACCAGCGCGGTGCAGCAGATTACGGTCTGGACCACGCTGCCGACCATTGCGGCGGCGACGGCGTCGCCCTCCAACATCGTCAATGAGGCCTCCACCGTGACGCTTAGCGCGGTCACCGCCGGCGGGGCTCCCGCTTACAGCTATCAGTGGCAGGTCAGCCCCAACGGGACGACCTACACCAATCTGCCGAATGCCGCGGCAATTCCGGCCTCTTTGGTGAATGTTTCCACCAACTTGTCGGGCAATTACTATCGCTGCATCTTTAACGCCGGTAGCCTCTCGGTGACCAGCGCCCCGGTGATTTTAACCGTGCAGCCTTTGTCCATCAGCGCGGCCGCCATCCTGCCTTCGCGGGCCGTCTACGCTGGCGGTGCCGCCGTGATGATTTGCTCCAACTTCACGGGCTTGGGCACGTTCAGCTATCAATGGCAGAAGAGCAGCACGCCGGCCGGCACTTATGTCAACGTGGCGGGCGCCACCGCGCCCACGATGGCCGTAACGGGCGTCCAGACGAATGACTCGGGCTTTTACCGGTGCGTCTTGACCGCCGACAATGGCTCCGTGGCCAGCATTCCGGTGCAGTTGGGCGTGCTCACGCCCGGGGCGCCGAGGGCCAGCCTGGCGATTAAGATCTGTGCCGACTATGACTATGGTTTTAGTGCCATCACTAACACCGCCTACGGAACCGGTCTGCTGAACACCACCAATTGGAATAATACGGCTACGGCCGGGGACACCGGCACGGCGCTCGCGTTCTATGACTTGAATGGGGCGAAGATTCCGTCCTACGCAGGCATGTTTGATTATGCCCATCTCAATGCCGGCTATAACGCGGGGCCTCTGGGCGGAACCCCCATCAATTCCACCAACAACAACATGGCGTTGTTGAACTCCGGGCATGTGTATGGTGGCTCCCCGGCGGGCATCTTGATGGTGACCAATCTGGATCCCGTGTTCCTCAACGGATTTAACGTGATCTTCTATTGGGCGGGCAATAATAGCACGACTACCCCGTGGGGCCGGTTCAAGATTAACAGCTACGCCGGTTCGTTGACCAACACCCCGTTGACGCAATCCCTGACGTGGGGGCTATCCGCGACCAATGTATCTAGCATTCCCCCTGGCGCGGACTGGGCCACGCCGAGTGTCTTCGTGGAAGGCCTCTACGTGACCAATGCGTATTGGGGATCTTGGGAGACGCCTTATGCCAATTATTTGGTCTATTCGAACTTCACCGGCGGATCGCTGTTCATCTCCAGTGCGGGTGGCAGCTATCAGGGTCCCTCGGGCTTGGAAATCGTGGCCATTAACAACGGCTCCGGTCTCGCCGCCACCACGTCCACCCTGAGCAGTTCGACCAACTACGCCGCCGTCGGCACGCTGGTGACCTTCACCAACACGGTGAGTGCCGCCCCGCCGAATGGCGATCTGGTGGTCTTCACGGAAGGTTCCACGGTGTTGGGCTATAGCGCTGTCAGTGGCGGCGTGGCCACCTTGAGCACCAGCGCCTTGGCCGCCGGTAATCATAACATCACGGCCAGCTACGCGGGCAATGCCACGAACGCCCAGGGCAGCACCTCGGCCGTGTTGACGTATATCGTGGCCAGTGCCACTCAATCGATTAGCGCCCCGGTGATCTCGCCCTCGTCCAGCGTCTTGCCGGGGGCCAACGTGACGATCGAGTGTTTGTCCTACACCGGCCTGCCGGCGTATAGCTTCCAGTGGCAGCATAGCGGTAACGGGGTTACCTATACCAACGTGGGCACCGGCACCAACTATCTGATGCTGACCAGTGTAACGCCGGGCAATTCAGGTTATTATCACCTGGTGTTTACGGCCAATGGCAATCCAATGATCAGTTCGCCGGTGCAATTGACGGT